>JAUWQK010000018.1 GCA_030611115.1 Deltaproteobacteria bacterium | reverse complement strand
AACAAGGAGAAACAATTGGTTAAACCATTAAACAAGGAACAAATAGAAACTTCTAAGACATTGTTAGGTAAAAATACAGTAGAAATGCTTTTTCAGGCACATGAAGATGCATTATGGATACTCGAAAATCTCGGAGTAGGTTGTAAACAGCCGGAAATTCAAGAAGCCTATAAGAAGTATGAATCTGAAGGCCTGGTGGTTTTATATGAAGACAGGATATTTGTCACTTCTGAATTGGTTAAGCAATGTCTTAATAATGTTCCGGGTCTAAATGAATTTTTTGTCCCTCTGAACAGTTTTTTTATAGGAGGAACTGCACCATATGTTTATGATGACAAAGCAGGAAAAGGAGGCGTTATTCCTACAGAAGAACATGTCGTCCGAATTGCGCAAACTGCCGAAAAAAACCATGTGGTAAGTGGCATGGGAAGAGGTGTAAAATTAAAGAACGAAGTAGAGCAGATGAATATAATGGATGAGAACTGTAATAAGCCGCTTTATTTTGCTGTAACTTCAGACAGATCTCTTGCAAGGGCAGTGCAACTTCATGAAAAAAGAAAGAATATTATGATTGTTTTCTGCCTGACCCGCCCCCCCCTTGAGGTCAATGAAAACTTCTCGGAACATTTTGTAAAAGTTGTAAAAGCCGGTTTGCCGGTATTTATATCAGCAATGCCCATGGCCGGCATAAGTGCGCCTTATTGTTATAATGGGGTTCTTGCTATGACACATGCAGAAGTTTTGTTCGGCATATGTGCTGCTCAATTACTCAATCCTGGTGTAACATGCGTACATGCAGGTTTTCCAACCATTGCCGATCCCAGGATAGAATATAATCCCAATTACGGTCTAATAAGCCATAATTTACTGAATATCCTTATGAGCCATCTTAATCTAATTCTTGATATACCAACATTTCAAAGCGCAGGAACAACCCATGAAGAACATCCCACACCTAAAGCATATGATGATGCAAAAAAAGGTCAGGCTCTATGCCTGAAATATGGATTTCATATGATTCGGCATCCATTTTCTTTTCTCCGCTATCTAATTGATTTCTCTTTAGAAAAACTTGAAAAAAGCATTAAAATCGCAGAAAAAATCAGTCCCGAAGATGCCCCTGAAGTTGAAATGCCGGTATATGACGAAAGAGGAATGGAATCTATAAAGCGGAACCGTCTAAGAATGTATATGGACGACCCGCTTACTACAGCAAATCTTGGGAAAATTTTTGTAATTTAACAGGTAAATTCAAGGAGATTGTTATGTGTGGTATAGCAGGATGTTTTGGTGCTAAAGACGAAAAA
Source organism: Deltaproteobacteria bacterium (assembly GCA_030611115.1). The sequence continues at coordinate 9,649 of JAUWQK010000018.1, read as the reverse complement.
ACAATAAACCGGATGCTTGATGCTCTGGAACACAGAGGCCCAAATGACAGAGGCATTCATATAAACGGCAAATCTGTTTTGGGACATACACGTCTTTCAATTGTAGATGTGGCTCGTGGTCATCAGCCTATGCTGGCTGATTCAAGAGACAAAGGAATTATATGCAACGGTGAAATATACAACTTTCGTAAAATTCGAAGCAGACTTGCATCAAAATATCATTTTAAAACAAGATCCGATTCCGAGGTAGTTTTGCATTTATATCAGGATAAAGGCCCTGATTGTGTCAAGGAGCTGGATGGAATGTTTGTTTTCGCAATTTTTGACGGAAATGACTTCATGCTGGCACGGGACCCAATAGGCATAAAACCTTTATATTACGGTTACTATAAGGATAACTTATACTTCACTTCTGAGCTGGGAGCAATGACGATTGCTGGAGTAGATGAAGTACACGAATTTCCGGCAGGACACTACTACACTCCAAAAGAAGGATTTGTAAAATATTACAGAATCCCTGAAATAAGGGATGATATCCTTACAGATATTGATGAAAACTGTGAACTGATACGAAAAACATTTATTAATGCTGTGAAGAAAAGACTGCTGGCTGATCCGGAAATTCCGGTGGGGTCTTTTTGCAGTGGCGGGCTTGATAGCAGCCTCGTAGCAGCAATAGCAGCAGAAAAAATTCCTAATCTCCATACATTTGTGGTAGGTATGGAGGATGAGAAAGGCGACGTTAGTGATGACATTAAAGCGGCGCGTATTGCTTCAAAACACATAGGTTCTACACACCATGAACTGCTTTTCACTGAAGAAGAATATTACAATGCTTTACCTGTAGTTATCAAGAAACTGGAAAGTTATGACCCTTCCCTGGTACGATGCGCTGTTCCATGCTACTTTACCTGTAAACTTGCATCAGATTATGTAACTGTTGTGCTCACCGGTGAAGGGGCTGACGAGCTTTTCACCGGCTATCACTATATGAAACACTTTCCGTTTAACAAGCTTAATATGGAAGCCAGAAGATGCATCGGCAATCTTCACAACATTAACCTGCAGAGAGCTGACCGTATGGGCATGTTTTTTAGCCTTGAGCTTAGAGTTCCATTTTTAGATGTCGCTATGGTTGATCTTTCTATGAAAATTCCCCCTGAATTAAAAATAAGAGAACATAATGGAGCAAAAATCGAAAAATGGATTTTACGTAAAGCATTTGAAGACACGAGCTATCTTCCTGATGATATCCTGTGGCGCTATAAAGTTCAATATACACAAGGCGCAGGTTGCGAAAGCCTGGGCGAAAAAATAGCGCATGCAGAAATGAGCGAAGATGAATTTGAAAAAATCAAGGTAGAAAATCCAAACGCCATTATAAACAGCAGGGAAGCAGCTTATTATTTTAAAATTTTCAGAAAATTTCATCCACAGGATTCAATACTTGGTTCTATAGGAATCTGGACTGGTTTCGATTTTGCCGAAGAAAGAGAGAAAGTCAAAGGAACCGTTGATGGAGATCTAAAGCATGAACATGAAAAAGAAAGGAAAGTTGCAGCTGCCTGATATTTTCCCATATTGATAGCTTTGCTCTGGGCTAAAATTTAAATTGAGGTAGATTAATGTCATTTCCAACAAAATATAAGTATGTAATTATTGGAGCGGGCATACATGGATTGAGCACCGCATATCATCTTGCAAAGGAATTAAAGCAAAAAAAAATCGGCTCCGGCAAAGATATTCTTGTTATCGATAAGGCAGCGATCGGAGCAGGTGCTTCAGGAATCGCCTGTGGTATTATAAGAAACAACTATTTTCAGCCAGCCATGCGTGAGTTAATAGCTCACAGCGTTGCTCTATGGGAAGAAGATGTTGAAGGATATGGCTATCGCCCTGTCGGGTATATGCAGATATCATGTGAAAGCATGCATGCTGATGTAGCTGGAATTTACAAACAACAGCAGGAGATAGGATATGAGTCCTTGTTTATAGAGGGAGAAAAAGAATGTCTGAAATATATGAGAGAAAATATTTTTTATGACTGGCAGGCTAAAAACATAACCTCTATTTTACATGAAAAAAAAGGCGGTTATGCCCACAACACAAAAGCCCTTTACTGTTTAGCAGATAAGGCGGAAGCTGAAGGCGTGAGAATACTTACAGGGGTCAAGGTTACCGGGTTTAAAACAAATAAAAATTCTGTAACTGCTGTTAAAACACAAAAAGGCGATATTGAATGTGACTATGTAATTATTGGTGCCGGACCTTGGGCTAAAAGCTTCTGGAATATGCTGGACCTGCCTGATCAAATAGATATAAAAGATAATGATGGGAATATCCATAAAAACGCGAAGATGTGGACTTACTTGTGCCTTGTCGAGGGTACTCTTGGAGTTCCGCCTGACTATGCTATGAATAACGAAGGGAAAATGCCTCCGGTAATCCATATTGATACTGATGCTCCCCTATATTCCAGTGAGGACGGTTCGCTAATAACTGACGAAATATGGGGTGTCTATTATAAGCCTGATTTTCATTTCGGCGGTGTGCAGGGAGGTGCTGCGCCTTACACTGTAGAAGGAGAAGTTAAAGTAGATCCATATGGTATTGATTCTCCTGATTTTGTTGTAGGGCCGGAATTTGTTCATATGTGGACATCAGCCCTTGCCCACTGTCAGAAAAGATACGAAAATAAGTATCAATATTACAAGAATGAGCCATCCGGAGGCGTTGGTGCCTTTACACCTGACAACTTCCCTATTTTCGATAAAATGAAAGATAATTGCTATATGATCCTTGATTCCAATCATGGTTACAAAATGATCGGTGTCGGCAAACTGGTTGCCAAAGAAATTACAGGAGAAAAACAGAGTCTGCTCAAACCTTTCAGATTTGAACGTTATGCCAAAGGGGAACTACACCCTGTTTCCAACAGCCCTTTCCCATGGAGTTAGTTTTTGAATACAACATTGCGAGTTTTGGGAGAAAAAATGGATCTCGAAAACTGTAATCTTTTGGAAAAAGTACATCAGGACGCATTAAAGATCCTGGAAGAAGTAGGAGTGAAGTGTGCATCTACTGAAGTCAGGCAGATTTTTGAAGATACCGGTCTGGCTGCATTTGATGAAACTACCGGCCATCTTCATATTCTGAGTCCACTAGTTGAACAGGCAATTAGCACCGCTCCCAAAAGAGATAAGTACTGGATTCCAGAAAACTCATTCGGTGTTGGAGGTACAGCACCATTTGTCTATGATGACAATTCTGGTGAACTGGTAGTCCCTACCTTCGAACACCTTGCCGGAATAGCAAAAATAGTAAATGAAACAGAAATAATAAATTTTATGGCAAGAGGGGTATTGATAAGAAACCAGGAAGTAAAAGTAATAGATACAATAATTGAAAATTGTTCAAAGCCAATATACGTTGCAGCCGTAACTGACGAAGGAATAGCAAGAGTTCAGCAGGTTCATGAAACCAGAGGAAAACTGACAGTACAGTTTTCCATCATAAACAGCCCGCTGAATCTTATAGAAGGAATGATAAATCCTTTTCTATCCTGTGTTCGCAAGGGCATCCCTATATATGTTTCAACAATGCCCATGGCGGGACTCTCAGCGCCCTATAGTATGTCCGGACTCTTGACTTTGACTCATGCTGAAGCCTTATTCGGGATAACCCTTGCTCAACTTGTTAATCCAGGCATAATGGTCGTTGATGCAGGCCTGCCTTCCATTGCTAATATTCAGAAAAACTATTCTGTTGATCTTGGTATGGTATCCCACAATATCGCTAATCTTCTTTTAGAAAAAATAAACAAAAAACTTAACATCCCTTCCATACAGACTGCATGTACAACAAGTCAGGAAAAACCAAATGAAAAGTCCGAGAAGGACGCGATTAATGGCTATGCATTGATGAAAAAATACGGCTTCCATCAAATGAGGCATGCTTTTGGTTTTTTAAAGGAACTCGTTTCATTTTCCATAGCAAAGCTTGAAAAACATATAGTTCTCTGTAAAGAAACCAGACCCGACCAGGCTCCTGACTATGAAATTGAACCTTATGATCCTGAAGGTTTCGATGCTATTAAACGCAATAGCAGCCAACCCAATTATATGCGCGATGACCATACCTTGAAAAATACAGGCAAATCTTTTTTAAACTGATTTATACCTGAGTATTGACTATTTTTCGCTAATTATCTATTGACTTAAAAGTCCATAGTTCTTTCTAACTCCATGAATTTTAAAGAAATATCCTATTGACCGAATCGGCATTCCCGCGAAGGCGGGAATCCAGCAAAATCAATGGGTTATGGATTCCTGCCTTCGCAGGAATGACAGAACTTTGGACTGTGCAGCTATTGATTAGCTGTTTAATATTTCAGCCACTTGATAATATTTTTCAAAATTAAAAGGTGCTCAGCAAATGAAAGTCGCTACTTATCAGACCGATCCTATATTGCTTGATATTAAGGCAAACCTTGAAGATACAATTTCAAAAATCCATCATGCCAAAGAAAAAAAAGCTGATCTGATTGTATTCCCGGAATTGGCACTGACAGGATATTTTGTTGGAGAAAAATATCATGAAGTGGCTCTTAAAATAGAGTCTAAAGAAATAAAAAAAATAGCGCTCGCAACAAAAGGAACAGCAGCAATAGTCGGTTTTATTGAAGAGTCCAAATCTATGAATTTTTATAACTCTGCGCTTATTGCTGTCGATGGAGAAGTTCTATTTGCATACCGCAAGTTAAATTTACCAAACCATGGAGTATTTGAAGAAAGAAAATATTTTTCTAATGGGAAACGAGTATCAACATTCAGGTTGCTTGGCTATAATTTATCCGTTTTTATTTGTAACGACATGTGGCACCCTGCCCTGCCTTATCTTGGAATATGCCAGAAAGCAGACATATTTATAACTATTTTAAACTCATCCCAAGGTTCTATGGGAAGCGAATTCAACAATATTGAAAGCTGGGAAATCATAAATAGATTCTATTCGCGCGTATTTGGAATTTACAATATATGTGTAAACCGTGTCGGTATTGAACGTTATTTTGAAAAAAGAGAGCGCGTGAAAAATACGGAAAAAGATGAGGATGATCCTTATCGGTTCTGGGGAGGAAGCGAAATAATTAATCCTTTTGGTAAACAAATTGCCAAAGCCGCACTTTATAAACCAGATATGATTTTTGCTGAAATTTCGAGAGATTTACTCCGCCGGAAAAAAATTCTGCTTCCCTACCTGAGAGATGATGAACCACACTTTACTTGTCGTGAACTCAAGCGCATTTTATATGGTAAAAAATAATCAATTTATATGTTTTCTCTTTACTTGATTATGATTTATTGATATAAAGATTTTCTAAAATGATTTCAATCATATTTATTTAAATTTTAACATACTGGTTTTACATGAACTTAGTGCCATTCAGGCGGACTTTTTTGACAGGAGGTTTATAGAAATGGATATAAGCAGGAAATTGGGAATCTTGGTTTTTTTTGGTGTACCTGCAGTTATAGGCGGCGGAATTGTTTATGCTCTATTTGGCGACAGCTATCCTGCTGTATTTATATTTGAATTCCTTCTTTTATTAACAGCCGGCATTTTTGTCGGCAGGTAAAGAGCCTGTCCTTCAAGTCTATATATCTTTCGTATAGAGACCTTTGGAAAATGTTCAATTTTGTTCAAGTTCAAGGAAGGCGAAAATTTTAAATGCAGGAATACATTGAGTATTTCGAGGCTTAAAATTTGAGCCTGACACAAAAATTGGGCAAAAGGGGACGTTTTGCAAAGGTCTCGTATAACAGCCCATGGCTCTTCTGTTAAAGCAAGCCATTCCGCAATTGTGCCCCTTGCCCTCCCCGCTGAGTGATGAGTGAGGGGGAACTGGAGGTGCTATGCAGAATAAAACTCCCCGTGATATTATTCTGTGGTTTTTTCTTGCCATTTTTCTTGTTTCAACGTTCATGATAGGCTGGCTCTTCTGGCCATTCATATCAATTATTGTTCTCGCTTCCGTTGTTACAGGTATTTTCAACCCTGTTTACAGATTTATAAAAGTTAAAAATAAAATAAATCCTCCTTTTGCATCATTTTTAACCTGTATCATTATATTTATTGTCCTGTTTGTTCCTATAGTCTTTTTTGTGGGTATTTTATCCAATGAGGCTTACGAACTGTATCTTACAGCAAAAAGCGCTGTATTAGGCAAACAGATTAAAAGCATTCTTGAAAGCAGCAGAGTTCTGGAAAGTGCAAACAATATACTATCAAACTTCAACATTAAGCTCACTGGAGAAGAACTCAACAAAGCGATTTCCGAACTGGGCAAAGTCGTCGGCCTATTCCTGTATGAGCAAGCCAGCGCTATAGCTTCAAATGTGTTTAAACTATTAATAAACTTCTTTTTCATGCTACTTATAATCTATTTTCTGTTTATTGACGGAAATAAAATCGTATCGTTCATAATTGGTCTTTCTCCTCTGCCAAATGAACAAAATGAAAAACTATTTCAAAAGTTTAAGGATATGGCTGGAGCCATTCTAATAGGCAATGGGCTGGGCGGTTTGATTCAGGGGACACTGGGTGGTTTTGTTTTTATGATGTTCGGTTTAAAATCGCCTTTTATGTGGGGTGTAATTATGGCTCTGCTCGCATTTCTCCCGATTATCGGAATTGGAGTTGTATTTATTCCTGCAACTGTCTATCTTTTTTTAACAGGAAGGGTTGCCGCGGGCATATTTTTTATTATATTTTATTTAATTCTGTCCGGTACAATTGAATATGTTTTCAAACCCAAGCTGGTTGGCGAACGCGTTAAAATGCATACGCTCTTAGTATTTTTTTCCATAATTGGAGGGTTGAAATTATTCGGAATCCTGGGCATAATTTATGGTCCGCTTGTTGTGACAGCATTCTTGACATTAACGGATATTTATCATTCCAGCTATCAAAAAATGATTGAGCCCATAAGAAAATAGTTTTGTAACCATGAACCTTTGAACCCTGAACCCTGAACCCTGAACCCTGAATTTTTAGGTGAATATAGAATGGAAACAGAAAAACTGCCCGAGATAAGCATCGAAAGCGAGATGAAAAAATCTTATCTCGATTATGCCATGAGTGTTATTATAGGCCGAGCACTTCCTGATGTGCGTGATGGGCTGAAACCTGTACATCGTCGCTCTCTATTTGCCATGCGCGAGTTGAAAAACGACTGGAATAAACCATATAAAAAGTCTGCCCGTATCGTTGGTGATGTCATAGGTAAATATCACCCGCATGGAGACACCGCCGTTTATGACACTATTGTTCGCATGGCACAAAATTTTTCTCTTAGATATCCACTAATAGACGGACAGGGTAATTTTGGATCTATAGATGGAGATCCTCCTGCCGCGATGAGATATACTGAAATCAGGATGATGCGACTTGCACATCAGATGTTAGAGGATCTGGAGAAGGAAACTGTTGATTTTGCTGCAAACTATGATGAATCTTTAACAGAGCCATCTGTTCTTCCATCAAAATTTCCGAATCTCTTAATTAACGGATCATCCGGCATAGCGGTCGGCATGGCGACTAACATCCCGCCTCATAACCTTAATGAAATCATTGAAGCAATAAAAGCCATTATTGACAATCCTGACCTTACAATACAGGAAATCATGAAATTCGTACCCGGGCCGGATCTTCCCACTGCCGGCATTATTTACGGAACCAATGGGATATATGACGCATACAATACCGGTAGAGGGATATTCCGAATGCGAGGCAGGGCCGCGGTTGAAAAAAATAAAAGTACGCAGACAGAAAGTATCATAGTTACAGAACTGCCCTATCAGGTTAACAAAGCCAAACTCATAGCAAATACAGCAGATTTGATAAAAAACAAGCAGATTGAAGGCATAAAATTTGTAAGAGATGAATCTGACAGACAAGGGATGAGAATAGTTTTTCGTCTTAAAAAAGACTTTATTCCTGAGGTAGTTATCAATCAGCTTTATAAACATACCAGGCTCGAAAGCAGTTTTGGAATTATTTTTCTTGCTATTGTAAACAACCGTCCTGAGCTTCTTACTTTTAAAGAAATTCTTGAACATTTCATTCTCCACCGCAAAGAAATAATTATTCGGCGGACCAGGTTTGATTTAAAAAAGGCTGAAGACCGTGCCCATATTCTTGAAGGTTTGAAAATTGCGCTTGAAAATCTTGATGATGTCATTTCCCTGATAAAGAAATCAAAATCACCCGCGGAAGCAAAAATACGTCTTGTTAAAAAATTTGAATTAACCGAAATTCAGGCACAGGCGATACTTGATATGCGCCTGCAGAAGCTTACCGGACTTGAACAGGAAAAAATATTAGAAGAATATAAAAACATTCTTAAAGACATCTCCAGATTTAAAGAAATACTATCCAGTGAACGAATTGTTGAAAGTATTATAAAAGACGAGCTGACACAAATACAAAATGATTTCGGGGATCAGCGCCGCACAGAAATAACCGCCTCCACCAAGGAAATTACTATAGAGGACATGATAGTTGAGGAAGACATGGTGGTCACCATTTCAAACAGCGGTTATATAAAAAGGACCCCGATTACAGTTTATCAGAGCCAGCACCGTGGCGGAAAAGGAAAAACCGCCATGGCGATAAAGGAAGAAGATTTTGTTAAACATCTCTTTGTTGCTTCGACACACCATACCTTCCTGTTTTTCACGAATATGGGGAAAGTTTACTGGTGTAAAGTTTATGAAATTCCTCAGCATGGCCGTGTTAGTCGCGGTAAGGCAATTGTCAATCTTCTTAACTTTGAAAAGGACGAAAAGCTCGCTACTGTACTTGCTGTAAAGTCATTTGAACCCGGCTCCCATGTTTTTATGGCAACGAAAAACGGACTGATTAAAAAAACAGATATTATGGCTTACAGCCACCCCAGAACCGGAGGTATAATTGCACTTAATCTGGCCCCTGGTGATGAATTGATTGAAACGAGGATGACCGATGGCACAATGAATATCTTTTTGTGTTCTGCGAATGGCAAGTCAATTCGCTTTCATGAGTCAGATGCACGCCCGTTAGGACGTGTTGCAAGAGGTGTTCGCGGAATGCGCCTTGCTGCCGGGGATTATATCGTAGGCATGGAAGTTTTAAGCCATGGTCAAACCTTGTTTTCCGTAACGGAAAACGGATATGGAAAAAGAACGTCTATTGACGAGTATCCTGTTCAAAAACGCGGCGGCAAGGGAGTAATTACAATAAAAACCAGCGAGCGTAACGGACAGGTTGTTTCAATAATGCTCGTAGAGGAAGTGGATGATCTTATGCTGATGACGAATACAGGCAAGATCATACGCATGCATATTAAGGGCATATCAGTTATCAGCCGCAATACTCAGGGTGTAAAACTCATCAATATGGATAAAGGTGAAAAAGTTGTGGGTGCTGTTGGGCTAATTGAGAAAGAAGAAGTAACTACAGGTGGATAGTTAGAAGGTAAATTAGGCTGAAGGCTGAAGGCTGAAGGCTGAAGGTAGAAGGTAATCAGCTAAGTTTGTCAAAGTGCTTTGGCGGATGCAATACAAAAAAGTGACATAGAACAAAACGTGACCATTTCGGCGCCAAGAAACAC
>JAUWQK010000170.1 GCA_030611115.1 Deltaproteobacteria bacterium | reverse complement strand
AAGGTGATGCGAATTTGTCAGAGTCAAAAGACATAAAAGTCCGGCATGAAAGTGTTTCGGAGAAGTTGCGGAAAAAGAAAAAGCATCTGATTCTGGATTTCATTAGCGGAAAAGAACGAAGTTTTATGGAACGCCATAGCCGGATTTTAAACGATTATTTCGTGGAAAAATTCAAAAGCAGCGGTGTTGATCCTGAAATAGACATTGCTAAGAATCCTTATGCCATAATCGCTCTGGGCGGCTATGGAAGGGAAGAACAGTGCATTCACTCGGATGTAGATCTTCTTTTTCTTTTTGAAAAAAATGTTCCGGATGAAGCCGATGATATTATACAGGAAATAGTGTATCCGTTGTGGGATATAGGTTTGGATGTGGGGCATTCAACCAGGTCGCTAAAAGAATGTGTAAGCCTTTCAGGAGAAGATTTTGTTATTTTGAATTCAGTTCTGGATGCGCGTTTTATATGTGGGATGTCTATTTTGTATTCAGAGCTGATGAGACAAATTCGGGAAAAGGTAATAAGGGACAAATCCGACAAAATTATAAAATGGCTTGTTCAAAGCGGTATTAAGCGACATGGTCGTTTTGGAGACTCTGCATATTTGCTTGAACCAAATATTAAGGAAGGGCAGGGGGGATTGAGAGATTACCACACAATGCTGTGGATTGCCCGGATTAAATATAACATTAAACAGCCAAGAGATCTTGAGTATTATGGTCTCCTTTCTCATAGCGAGTTCCAGATTTTAAAAGAGGCGCTTTCGTTTATATGGAATGTAAGAAACCGATTGCATTATATAGCCGGCAGAAAATGTGATCAACTGTATTTCGAGTACCAGACAGAACTGGCCAATGCCCTGAATCTTAGAAAACAAAACGGGCTGCAGCCAGTAGAAAGATTTTTAGCAAAATTGCACAGCCGGATGGAGGTTTTGAAGCAGCAATACTTGATGTTTATTGGTGAACAAGCGTACACAGAAAAGTCAAAGCCGGCAAAAAAACTCAATACGCAAACTCAAATAAATGGTCTCGCCCAAATAAATAATATTGAGGTTAAGAGGGGCTTGCTTAATTTTGTTTCTTCCGAGGCCATACTGGATTCTCCGGATTTATTGATAACAATATTTGAAAAAAGTGCTCGCCTGCAAGTGCCATTAAGTTCTGAAGCAAAACGGCAGTTAAAAGAATTTATATATTTGATTGATGATGATTTCAGAAACTCTTCATTTGCTTTAAAATCTTTTGAAAGGATTTTATTTGCTCCGCCCACAACAATTGATGTTTTGAATGATATGTTAAGTACAGGATTTTTAGTGCGGTTTATACCTGAATTTAAAAGTATTATTAATCGAATTCAGTTCGACGAATACCATCTGTATCCTGTTGCCAGGCATTCATTGCTTACAGTGCAGACAATAAAAAAATTCGGTACATCTGAAGATAAAACAGAAGACCAATTATATGGAAATCTATATAAAGAGCTTTCCAATAAGAGATTACTGCTCTGGGCAGCTCTTTTCCATGATATTGGGAAAGGAGAACCGGCAGGGGGGCATTCACAGAAAGGAGCAAAAATCGTTAATGATATACTTAAAAAAAGAGGTTTCAAAAAAAGCGATATAGAAACCATAACATTTTTAATAAATGAACATTTACTTCTTATCAAGACTGCGTCGAGAAGAGATCTGAATGATGAGGGGACAGTTATTGCCTGTGCCGGAAAGATAAAGGACATAGAACGGTTAATAATGCTTTATCTCCTGACTGTCTCAGATTCAATTTCTACCGGCCCAAAGGCCTGGAATAAATGGACAGCAGCACTTTTAAGAACCCTTTTTCTTACAGTGCTGAACATTTTGAAAAAAGGTGAGCTGGCAACAGGAGAAGCCGTTGAGGCAGTTAATAAGAAAAAAGAGGAATTTTTATTATCTGCATCTTCGCTGCAGGAAAAGCAGAAATTAGAGCAGCTTTTTGAGGTAATGTCGCCGAGATATCTTTTGTATACTTCGGCACAAGATATATTGGAGCATATCAGGCTTTACAAAAAACTTGGGAATACCGATTTTGTCTGGAAAGTAACCCGAACTTCAGATTCCAACACAAGGGTTGTAACGATTTGTGCAATAGATCGTCCCGGGCTCTTTTCAAAGATATCAGGAGTATTTACATTAAACAGTATTGATATTCTGGATACTCAGGCATATACTTGGCGAAATAATATAGCCCTTGATATTTTTAAAGTTAAGCCGCCCCTTGATCAGATTTTTGAAACCGAGCGATGGGATAAAGCAGAAGCAAACCTTAAATCCGCTCTTGCGGGTGAGTTGAATCTTACTGAAGCTCTAAAGGAAAAGATGTCGGCTTATCAATCCCTTAGACCACGCGCATCAAAAAGGCCCAACCGGATTGTTGTTGATAATGAAAGCTCCGGTTTTTTTACAATCATTGAAGTTTTTGCGTATGACTTTCCGGGGCTGCTTTTCAGCATTACCGACGCTCTTTTCAGGTGCGGGCTGGATGTATGGGTCTCAAAAATTTCTACTAAGGTTGATCAGGTTGTAGATGTTTTTTACGTCAGAGATTTTGATGGCCAAAAGGTTGATGCGCCGGACCGGGTGCTTGCAATAAAAAAGGCGTTAGCGGATGTTCTGCCGGGCACAGGGATATGAATAGTTTACGGTTGTCAGTTCACGGTTGACGGTTTTTTCAATGTAATGCCATATGAATGGTTTCAAACGAAGCAATGAATTGAAATAATTGCACTATTAAAAATAAATGTAGAGCCATGCAAAAAATACAATTTTAAAATTACAAAGATAGGTTAACCGTGAACCGTGAACTGATAACCGTTAACCGTAATAAGGAGGAATTATAATGAGTTTGAAGAAGATTGAGGCGATCATAAAGCCTTTTAAATTAGATGATGTAAAGGAAGCATTAAATGAAATAGGCATACAGGGAATGACAACCTCAGAGGTCAAGGGGTATGGGCGACAAAAAGGCCACAAGGAAATCTACAGGGGAGCCGAATATGTGGTGGACTTTATCCCAAAAATCAGGGTCGAAATAGTTGTTGATTCTGAGTTGGCGGAACAGGTGGTTGAAACAATCATACAGGCTTCAAACACGGGCAAAATAGGCGATGGAAAGATTTTTGTGCTTCCTGTTGAAGAAGCAATAAGGGTTCGTACCGGAGAAAGAGGAAACGATGCGATTTAATTAAATAAAGAGGATTTTAATAATGACACCAAAAAATGTGTTGGCAATGGCAAAAGAGAAGGGAGTCAGGGCAGTTGACATACGTTTTCTTGATTTTCCTGGTGTATGGCAGCATTTTACCGTGCCTGTGAGCGAGTTGGACGAGTCATCATTTGAGGATGGTTTTGGATTTGACGGATCCAGCATAAGGGGCTGGCAGCCCATTCACACCAGTGATATGTTAGTGATACCAGATCCTGCGACAGCCAGGATGGATCCATTTTTTGAGGTTCCGACTCTGGTGCTTATAGGTGACATAGCGAATCCTCTTACCCGCGAGCCGTATTCCCGAGATCCGAGGTATATAGCCCGGAAGGCAGAGATTTATCTTAAAGGAAGCGGAATAGGAGATACAGCATATTTTGGTCCTGAGGCAGAGTTTTTCATATTTGATGATGTTCGTTTTGAGTCATCAGGGAACAGGTCGTTTTATCAGGTTGACTCAATAGAAGGGATTTGGAATGCAGGTAGAGCGGAGAATCCCAATCTGGGATATAAGACCAGGCATAAGGAGGGATATTTCCCGGTTCCACCCACGGACAAGTTTCAGGATCTCCGTACCGAGATGCTGCTTACTTTAGAGGATTTAGGTATAGATGTTGAATGTCAGCATCATGAAGTAGCTACAGCCGGTCAGGCAGAGATAGATATGCGTTTTAAGCCTTTGGTGCAGATGGGTGATCAGCTCATGTGGTTCAAGTATGTTTTAAAAAATGTGGCCTGTCGTCACAACCATACAGTTACCTTTATGCCAAAGCCTTTATTTGGGGATAACGGCACAGGGATGCATACGCATGTAAGCATATGGAAAGAAGGGGAGCCGCTTTTTGCAGGAGACAAGTA
>JAUWQK010000241.1 GCA_030611115.1 Deltaproteobacteria bacterium | reverse complement strand
TTGGAAACCGGCACCCAGGCAGCGGTTGTAGCTGCGGTTTTACATGGAGCCAATATTGTGCGTGTCCATGATGTTGCCGGAACATATAAGACACTAAAAATTGTTGATGCCATTAAAAATGCATAAACAGGTTCACGGTTCAAGGTTCAAGGTTAAACTTAGCGCACTTTCGGTGCGAACATAAGTGCCTAAAGTGAGCTAAAGTATATTAAAGTGCCTAAAGTTATGGTACGCCTTCGGCGTGCTAATTGATAAATTGATAACACTATAAGTCTGTCCCATTATGTATTAATGAGTTAAAAAACCTATATCAACTGGCAGAATTCATTAACTTTAGGCATTTTAGGCACTTTAATATATTTTAGGCACTTTTTTAATTAAACATTAAAACGAAAATTTATAATATCTCCATCCTGAACGCAGTACTCTTTGCCCTCGAGCCTGACAGTGCCTTTCTTTCTCGCCTCATTATATGTACCGGCATCCATAAGATCATTATAGGAAAGAACCTCTGCACGTATAAATCCTTTCTGGAAGTCTGTGTGAATCACTCCGGCAGCATCAAGCGCTGTTGCTCCTTTCTTTGTTGTCCATGCCCTTACCTCATCCTCACCGACAGTAAAAAAAGAGATAAGACCCAGCAGCGCATATGACCGCTTGATGACCCTGTCCATAGCTGAAGCAGTAATATTAAACTCATTAAGAAAGTCTTCTGCATCTTCAACGGACATCTGCGCAAGCTCTTGCTCCAGCTTGCCCCTTATTACCATGCAGTCTTCTTTAGAAGTTATATCATATTCTGCATCGGGGATTCCGTCGTCATCATCCTCATTGTTAAACAAAACCAGCTTCGGCTTTGCCGACACAAACGCATAACCCTTTAAAATATGCGCAGAGGATAGATCGCTGTTTTTTCTTAAAGGTATCTCTTTTTCAAGACTGTCAAGGCATTCTTTTAAAAGAGCAACCTCCTCCTTATTTATATCCCTGCCGCGCTGCATGTCCTGTCCCAGGCGCTCCAGGCGTTTTTCAATAACAACAAGATCTTCGATAATAAATTCCTGATCAAGTTTAATAAAATCACTGAAAGGCTCAGGCTTATCAAAACCAAATCCTGCAAAGTTACGAACCACATGGAACAAAGCATCGCAATCTCTTATTTTAGTCCATATATTCTGCTCCTTGTTTTTATCCTTGCTCTGTGTTCCTATGCCGGACAGAAAATACTCAACCTGGGCATAAATGGTTTTTTTAGGCTTATACATATCGCTTAAAAAATCCACGCGCACGTCCGGAACCCTTACAGCAGCTATATGGTCTTTACTTTTGTTCCCGATTTCTATTGTGTTATTTGTTAAAGCCTCAAATATGGTAGACTTCCCTGACTGGGGAAGACCAACTATTCCTAATTTCATAAAATTTCCTTATTCAATATATACCTCGAAAGGCCACAAATAGCGGTTTTTCACTGGCCATAAACACTAATAGCTGCGTTGCTCAGGCAGATAGTAGGGGCACGATGCATCGTGCCCCTACTATTACGCGTCTTCGCGCCTTGCTCTTGATGCTCATTGCTCACCGAAAAAAACGCAATTTGCAACCTTCCGAGGTATAAATGTCAATTATTCACCAACGAGTTTTCCGAGTTTCCTTCTCTGATATCATCAAAATCCCTGCGAACTTCCTCTATTTTATTCCGATATCCATCACCATCACCATACTCAAAGAATTTGCTGTAACGACTATGAATTAAAGCGGTTCTCCTGGCATGTTTAATTGGACACCAATACTGCTCAGTTCTTGCGGCCACTTCCTGGACATATGCAATCAATCCATTAAAGTATCCGCAATATGCACAATTCAGCTTCTCAATTCCATTGAGGTAACTGAGAGAATGACGATCTATCACAATGTATTTGTTTCGTTTCACCCTGGGTATGCCATATACTCGAAAGCATATAGCCTGATAAAACGTTACGAATAAATCCATGAATAAAGCAGGGAAAATACAAGACCATATTACCGGTACAGTCAGAATGTTCAATGGCTCTGCATCGGATAAATAACGTGAAACAGTTTTAACAATAGTCTTATGCTTTTTTTTGACATTCTTTTCAAAAAGCACTTTTCCGCCGCGAATCTTATAAAAAAATATCTCCTCCTGCTTTCGAATTTCTTCGGCAAGTTCTTTTTCCAGTTTTTTTATCTTTTCTATAAGAACCTGTAGTTTGTTTTCCATTTAGCATCCTTTTTTGAGTTTTGATTTAAAGAAAAAATCATAACTACTCAGGTGTTTAGACTGAAGGCTATAGGCTGAAGGAAACAGATGATTCCTGAGTGTTATTCTCTATGTTTAGGAGTCAACAATAAATAACTTCACATTTTTGTTGGCCGAATCGTGTAATTCCAATTAGGCAAAATATCATGATTTTCCAATTGAAGTTGAGACATTTCCTTATCAGAAATTTTTTGACCATACTTATATCTCTTCTGAA
>JAUWQK010000205.1 GCA_030611115.1 Deltaproteobacteria bacterium | reverse complement strand
GGGTGAAAGTTTGTAATAGCAAAACATTCTGTAATCATTAAACTAATAGCTAACCGCTAAAGGCTAATCGCTCAACTTAGGTATAGGTGTAACTACTTACGTAGTCAGGCTGAAGCTGTTTAGGCTTAAGGCTGAAGGGGTCAGAAAAGCACAATTACCGAACTTTGGCGGAAATATCTGATTCTTGCATCAAACATGGCTTTAAAATGCGCTTTTTCCTAACAGTCTTCAGTCTTCAGCCTATCCACCTGAGTAGTTACCTATAAGTTATCATTAATTTGCTCTGAAATATTAGTTTTACATCCCGGCATGAGATACTTTGAATTTGACAGGGAGCCATGTGCATAGGCTTTCAATACATCCTCGGCGAGTCCTGATATCCCGGAGATTATTTTGACGCCTGTTGACATAAGCATCATTGAAAAGGAACGTGAGATGGCACCGCAAATCAGAACATTTACTTTAAGAGCGTGGATAAGAAGACATCTTTTAGATATATCCTGTTCGCCAAGATATATTTCGAAACGTTCGATCTCGCTCAGGTTTTTTGTATTTATAATCAAAAGCCTTGAGGCAGTGTCAAAAACCGGCGAAATTTTATCATTCCATATCGGCACGGCAATTTTCATGAGGAGATTACCGCCCTGAACCTCTATCGCTACGTCCACCGCCGCCGCCTCTTCCACATCCGCCGCCGCCTCCCATTCCTCTTCCTCCTCCGCCTCCCATTCCTCTTCCTCCGCCCATACCTGATCCTCTATCAAAATTTGGTATCTGAGTATATCCCGCGGGCCCTGATTCACCTTGATATTCGTCTGATTTTACTTTTCCTGGAGATGTCAGATCAGAGCTCTTATATTTTTCCAGGGCTTCTATTACTGAGCCAGTATGACCGGTAAACAATTCCACACCGGCTGCAGATAGCGTTTGGACAGCTTTTGGGCCGCAGTTGCCGGTTATCACGGCCTTAGCGCCCTTTGAAACTACAAACTGTCCAGCTTGAATGCCCGCACCGCCAGTTAATGAAACGCCTTTATTCTCAAAAGCCTCAAAACTCATATCCTCTGTATTGACGATTAAAAAATAGGCACACCTGCCAAAGCGCGGGTCTATTTGCGAATTTAAATCCTTTCCATAGGAACTGACAGCTATTTTCATATCCTGCTTTCCTTTTAAAAATGTGTTTTTTGAAAGATAGTTTCTAAAAATTTTCCGGCGAAGACGTGATCATCGTTTCGGCCTAATTTTTTTCTTCAATCTTTTTCTCCCGTCTTAGCCTGTTTTCCTGGGTAGGATATGGAGGTAAGAGGTTGACGTCACCTAAATGTTATATGCCCCTATGGGGTAGGGAAAATATATTGGAGGTGGTTATAATAAAACAGCCGAAACGATGATCATATATAAATAAAGCATTTTCCATGCCAAAACGGAGCATAAATAAATAATGAATATAACTTATTGAATTGGCTGAAAAATCAGCAATAATAACATTAAAACAAGGGTGCAAAATAAAGATGCAATGATATCAAAATTGCAATGGCAGTGAAACATAAATGCAAATATGCAATAAAGCTATTTTTTCGACCTGCCATCTGTTTTTGGAATTTCAAGTTTCAGGCGTTTTATTTTACGCCATAAAGTTGTAGGGTGAATCCCCAATTTTACTGCAGTTACGCTTCTGTTCCAGTTGTTTTTCCTCAGAGCCTCGAAGATAAAATTTCTTTCAATATCATGAAATGAAAATTCTTTTTGTGGAAGGGCTCTGGGCAGGCCTATTCTCGTATTATCTGATTGCTGACGCAAATATTCAGGGAGATGTTCGATTCCTAATACTATTTTTTTACACACCAGGCTTGCGTATTCAATTATATTTTCCAATTCGCGAATATTGCCGGGGAAGTCATGTGACATAAGAATAGATAGAGCTTCAGGAGATATCCCCTGGATTTTTCTGTCATTCAGCCGGTTGAATTTCCGGATAAAATGCTCAGCCAACAAGGGTATATCTTCCTTTCGTTTTCTTAAAGGAGGAAGTAAAAGTTTGACTACATTAACACGGTAATAAAGATCATCTCTAAAAACTCCATTTTTTACAAGTTTTTCCAGGTTCTTATTTGTTGCCGCAACAATCCGCACATTTGCCTTAAGGGATGAGGTACTTCCGAGAGGTTCATAGACTTTGTCCTGCAGGACACGCAGGAGCTTTGCCTGGAGTAATTGTGAAACATCTCCGATTTCATCTATAAAAAGGGTACCGCCTTCAGCCAGAGCCAAACGTCCTGATTTATCTTTTTTTGCATCTGTAAAGGCACCGGCTTTGTATCCGAATAATTCGGATTCAAGAAGGGTATCTGGTATAGAGCTGCAGTTGATGGTGATCAAAGGGCCTTTTCTTCTGTTGCTGACGGAGTGGATTGCCTTTGCAAAAAGTTCCTTTCCCGTGCCGCTCTCACCTTCAATGAGGACAGTAGCGTCACTTTCAGCAATAAGTTCCAGCATGCCGAATAGACGTTTCATTTCCTTGTTTTTACTTATGATATCATGAAAGGTATGCTTATCGGCTAATTGCTTGCGTAATTCTTCAACCTCACTTAAATCCCTAAAAGTCTCAACCCCGCCTATTATTTTCCCTTTATTGTCTTTTAAAAGAGCAGTTGATATGCTGACTGGAATTCGTTCTCCTTCGGAATTAACGATAAATATTGACTGATTTACAAAGGGATAGCCTGTTTCAATGCTTTTCCTCAGCAAGCAGCCCTGTTCGCATATGCTTGCCCTGAAAACTTCCCAGCAGTATCTCCCGATTGCCTCATTTTTTTTTATTCCGGTTATTTCCTCAGCAGCTCTGTTAAAGGAGGTAATCTTCCATTCAAGGTTAACGGTAAAGACGCCGTCGGCAATACTATCTAAAATTATATGTGTCTGATTTTCAATATGTTGTTTCATGAAAAATAATTTGACTTTGGTATGGTTTTTCAGGCTAAGTTAGCAAGGTAAAAAAGATAAGGCAAAACTGATCAAATGTCAATTATACGGAGGAAATTATGCAATCAAGTGGCAATTATCCTGTTTTGACAGCCGAAGAGGTTGTATCAGGAATAAAAGACGGCGATACGGTGGCATTTAGTGGTTTTACCCCTGCCGGTGCAGCCAAGGCGGTGCCCAGCGCACTTGCTGATCATGCACGCGAGGAGCATTCAAAAGGGCGGAA
>JAUWQK010000088.1 GCA_030611115.1 Deltaproteobacteria bacterium | reverse complement strand
TGCTTAGAAGGTTCTTCAGCTCAGCAACAAAATCATTTACATCTTTGAATTCTCTGTAAACCGATGCAAACCTGACATATGCGACATCATCTATCTCATGCAGCTTTGCCATAACCCTTTCACCGATAATTGATGAGGGGATTTCCTTTTCACCGGTTTCTCTGAGATCTCGCTCCAGATCTTCAATAAACTCCTCAATGACATTAATGCTGATGTTGCGTTTTTCGCAGGCTCTCTTCATGCCCGCACCTACGTTCTCCCTGTTGAAAACCTCCCGGCGTCCATCCTTCTTGATAATCATAATAGGAATTTCTTCAATATGTTCGTAGGTAGTAAAACGCCTGCTGCATTCAATACATTCTCTGCGTCTTCGTATTACATTGCCGTCCCTGCTTAATCTGGAATCTATAACCTTATTGTTGGTTTCTCCACAAAATGGACACTTCATGAGTTTCCCCTGCCCTGGTATTTAATGGTTTCCATATTTTATTAGTTCAACATTTGCTTCTTTAAACATCTCTATTGACATAGCATCCGCATATCCCGAATGATAACAAACTTTAGTTATGCCGGCATTTATTAGCATTTTAGCACATATTAAACATGGCTGATTAGTACAGAAAAGCGTTGCACCTTTTATGGAAACGCCATGTAATGCAGCCTGAATAATAGCATTCTGCTCTGCATGGATGCCGCGACACAGCTCATGCCTCTCACCAGATGCTATATTCAATTCTTCACGAAGGCAGCCAATATCAAGACAGTGCTTAAGTCCGGAAGGAGCTCCGTTATATCCGGTAGTCAGTATTCTTTTATCCTTAACGAGCAAAGCACCGACCGCTCGTCTGCGACATGTTGAACGTTTTGCAACAAGGTGGACAATATCCATAAAATAGGTTTCCCATGAAGGTCGCGTATTATTATCTGACATTTTATTATCTTATCCGAAATTTGTAACTACTCAGGTGATTAGACTGAAGGCTATAGGCTGAAGGAAACAGATAATTCCTGAGTGTTATTCTCTATGTTCAGGACAAAATTTCCGGTCGTTTTAAGAAAATATTGGCTTCCGGGAGTCTTTTCCCTAAAAGTCTTCAGTCTTCAGCCTAACCAACCTGAGTAGTTACCGATATTTTATTAATTATATATCTATACGCCATAAAGCATCATTCTGCAACCCGTTGCTTAATTAATCGGAAAATTATTACAAAGCTCGCCGGCCTTCTGCCTGGCAGTACCAATTACCTTGTCATTATTATGATTTTTTAGCACATCAATAATAATTCCCGCAATAATTTCCATCTCAGGTTCTTTCATACCTCTTGTAGTTACAGCAGGTGTACCCAGTCTTATACCACTTGTTACAAAAGGACCTAACTTTTCAAAAGGTATGGAATTTTTGTTGACCGTAATGCCCGCTCTGCCCAATACTTCTTCAGCATCTTTTCCAGTGATGTTGAGATTTCTCAAATCAGCAAGCACCATGTGGTTATCCGTGCCGTCAGATATAAGCCTTACACCGCTTTTCATCAAATTTTCTGCAAGAGTATTTGCATTTTTTACTACATTAATCTGATATGTCCTGAAAGCTTCACCAAGAGCTTCCTTAAAGGCAACCGCTTTGGCCGCAATGACATGCATCAGTGGCCCCCCCTGTATCCCGGGGAAAACCTGTCTGTTCAACTTAGTACCGTAGTCTGTTTTGGCTAATATTAACCCGCCCCTGGGCCCTCTGAGGGTTTTGTGGGTTGTGGAAGTTACAACATCAGCAAATGGAACAGGAGATGGATGAACTCCCGCTGCTACCAATCCGGCTATATGAGCCATATCTACAACTAAATAAGCGCCAACTGATTCGGAAATTTCAGCAAATTTTTCAAAATCTATTATACGCGGATAGGCACTTGCGCCGGCAATAATCATCTTTGGTCTATGTTTTTCCGCTAATAAGGCTACTTGTTCATAGTCGATTCTTTCTGTATCTTCTTTTACTCCATAGTGAACAAAATTATAAAGCCTGCCTGAAAAACTTACAGGACTTCCGTGAGTAAGGTGCCCACCATGAGAGAGAGCCATACCAAGAACGGTATCACCTGGATTTAAAAGTGCAAAATATACCGCCATATTGGCCTGGGAACCTGAATGAGGCTGTACATTGGCATACGCTGCATTGAAAAGTTTTTTAGCTCTTTTGACGGCCAGTCTCTCGGCAACATCAACGTATTCACAACCTCCATAATAGCGCTTATCAGGATATCCTTCAGCATATTTATTCGTCAGCACACTGCCCTGAACAGCCATAACCGCCCGGCTTGCAATATTCTCTGAGGCTATAAGTTCCAAAGTGTTGCTTTGCCTGTCAATCTCTTTTGCAATTGCATCGGCAATATCAGGATCTATATTTGAAATATCTCTTAAATCCAATTAGTGTTCCTTTTTTATTCGATTTTAAAGTACTTTAAATAGCGAAGCGACATCATTATTCGACGTTCGATGTTGGATGTTCATCTTTTAATTTATTCTATCCGGTCAAACTTTTCTATTCTGTGTTGATGTCGTCCGCCTTCAAATGGTGTTTCAAGCCATGCTTCAAGCATTGCCACAGCAAGAGATTCCCCTGTAACGCGCCCTCCTATAACCAATATATTGGAATTGTTATGGCGTCTACTCATAATAGCTGAAAAAAGATCGCTGCAAAGAGCAGCTCTTACATGCGGGAATCTGTTGGCAACCATTGACATTCCTAACCCTGTCCCACACAGAAGTATCCCGCGCTCAAATTTTCCCTTTGAAACCGCTGAGGCAACCTTGATTCCAAAATCCGCATAATCTACTGAATCCTCACTATCAGTGCCGACATCTTCAACGTCAATGCCACTTTCAATGATATAAGCCTTGATCTTTTCCTTCAAATGATAAGCAGCATGATCGCTGCCTATAATGACAGGTGTTTTATTTTTATACATTTTTTAATACCTTTAGATAGGCTGAAGCTGTTTAGACTGAAGGCTGAAGGGGTCAGAAGAGCACGATTGCCGTACTTCGACGGAAATATCTGATTCTTGCATCAAAGATGGCTTCAAAATGCGCTTTTTCCTAACAGTCTTCAGTCTATTTAGCTGAGTAGTTACTATAATGTCCGACAAGATCTATGAAAGCAACCTCAAAATCTTGATGTTTCTAACGTTTAATGCTACAGGATATTGATTTGGAGTTAAAAATGAAATTATTTCACAGCCACTGCCATCTTGATGACCGCGTATATGACAAAGATATTAATGATGTAATAAAATGTGCAAATGAAGCCGGTGTTTCTGCAATTATGATAGTTGGAACAAACAAGGATTCCTCCAATAGAGCTGTGGCATTGGCAGAATCCCATAGTGGTTTGTATGCCTCTGTAAGTATTCATCCACACGATGCAAAAAACTGTTCAGAACAAGTTCTTTCATATCTAATCAAACTTGCCAAAAGCAAAAAAGTCCGGGCATGGGGAGAAATCGGCCTTGACTTTAACCGAATGTATTCTCCAAAAAAAGATCAGGAAAAATGGTTTGTCAGGCAGCTTGAAAGCGCCGACGAATTAGACCTTCCAGTTATTTTTCATGAAAGGGACAGCAATGGCAGACTTCTTGAAATCCTCAAAGAAAAACATGGTAAGGAAAGAAAAGGGGTCATTCACTGTTTCAGCGGGAACAAATCAGAATTATATCAATACATGGAGCTTGGTTTTTATATCGGCATAACCGGAATATTAACAATAAAAGGTCGAGGCGCTGAACTCAGAAAGCTTGCTCCGCTTATTCCAGCAGATCGCATACTTGTCGAGACAGATGCGCCATATCTTACACCCGCGCCTGAAAAAAATCATACCAGACGCAATGAACCGGCATTTGTTAAATCAGTCCTTATTAAACTGGCAGAAGCAAGAAAAGAAGATCCAGAATATCTTTCTGATATCATATGGAAAAACACCTGCAAATTGTATAACCTAACACCTGCATAAATAATTTTGAACAAATTTTTATGAATAGTTTCAATATGTTTACTGTCAAAAAAGGGTTGACTGCCAATCTGCCTTGTCTTATTCTGGAGTAAGAAAATGTACCTTTCGGATCTTTTAATCGCGCACTCAGCAAAATTGCCTTATTATTCTTTTTCGCATGCAATAATGCACGAAAATAAATCGTGCTTTTAGGCCCGCTACATCAAAGTTAGCCCTTAAGAAAAAATTGCTATGACGCGTAAGAATAGAATCCCCAAGACATTAGATAGAAAGCTACGTGACTTAGATGATCATCTGTATTTTTTGAGAGAGTCTCTAGTAAAGCTTTCAAACGGCGATGGCGCATACCTTAAAACATTGGCGGTCGAACTAAGGGTTTTAGTGTGTAAAGCTAGTGGAACAGAAGGGTTACTCTGGAGAGTAATAGATGAATTAAATCTGCATGATGCGGTACATGTTCACCTTGTCGGTATTTAGACCGCACCCATCCTCTTGCGAAGGGGTTGCAATTTTCGTTTGTCCGCATTTTTCGTGCAGGCCAAGGTGACCCGCGACTTACTCCAGCACATTATTCTCTAAAAAGAATTATTAAGGAGTGTGAGGCGTTAGTGGTATCTGGAGATGGTTATACGCACGAAAACCTGATCCGTGCAGTTGCGGAGCAGATGGGTTCTGCTCATGAGGACGAAGGCGTCGAGCCGCACTTGATAGAGCTTAGTGAAACACTTATATCAGATCAAACTGCCCTAAACACGGTATTGATGTCTGAGGCAGATTTGATATTGGAGGTAGGGGAAAGGGTTTTAGATGAAGCAAAACAAAATCTAGATTTTAAGAGAAAGTCACGCCCTGAAATAGCAATACCCAGCCAGGCAGCTAAATCCTATGCAGATGATCATACAACGGACTTTGAAGGTGGCGCCAGTCCATTACCTTCAGAAGGAACAGTTGTGTTTTGGGTTAACCATTCACACACAGATTGGAAAACCAATGCGTATGGTTACAACTTTGGCCTGTTTAAGCAGGGTTCTTTGTCCATCCATACAGTTAAGCATTCAGACAAAACCATGGAAGTTCTGGTAGAAGGTCTTGCAGAAGATATTCTTTCAACCAGAAAACCAATACCCTCGAGCGATCAACCAAGAGTGATGGTTGCTTTTACTTGGAATAAGGGTAAAGTTATCTTCTACTTAAATGGCATACGCATAGATACTAATAAATACGAAATTAAGGGCTAACAAGGCAAATTCTCAGGAAATATATGGAACGTAGTTGACTATGTTGAATAATTGTAAGGATAAAGGGCGTAAAGGTCTACACTTTTCACAACGAAAGGAAAAAATAGGAATTGCTAATTTATCTTGATGAATCGGGTGACCTTGGGTTTGATTTTAACAAACCGAAAACGTCTAAAAAATTTGTTATTACTCTACTTGCTTGTGACAATACAGTTACGATGAGGCACTTCAGAAAAGCTGTCCGTCGTACATTAAAAAATAAGCTTAATCACAAAAACGCTCGCAGCCGGATTGCCCAAGAATTGAAAGGAACAAGAACAAGTCTGACTATTAAAGAATATTTTTATCGAAATTTGCCTGAATCGGGGTGGCATATATATTCTGTAATTCTCAACAAAAAGCGGGTTTACAATAATTTGCGAAGCAAGAAAGGCAAGAAAAAACTCTATAATTTTATGGCTCGCTTTATCCTTGAAAAAGTAGATTTATCAAAAACTGGTGATGCAGTTAACTTGATTATCGATCGTTCCAAAAACAGGGAGGAAATACGCGATTTCAATAACTACGTTGCTAATCAACTGGAAGGCTTATTACCTCTTAAGGTGCCGCTGTATATTACCCATGAATTATCCCAGCATAATGTTGGATTGCAGGCAGTTGATCTATTTTGCTGGGGGCTATACAGAAAATATGAGAAAAATGATACTGCGTGGTACAATATCTTCAGAAAGGCGGTTAAATTTGAAGACGAGTATCTTAAATAAAAAAAAGACGGTCCCTGTTACGCCTATCATCTCAAAGCTCATAGCCAATTGATGGAAGGAAGCACTTTGAGCACGTAGCAGGATTTACCCGTCTTGTTTAAAACAATATATTAGAATTATATTTTGTCAAGTATTTTTTGCACGAAATCGGAAAGCTATAGAAAGAAAAAAATGTGGAACGTTGGGGAATGGAGATGAGTTTTCAGGACATCAAGGAGTTCATATGGAGCCGCATGATTCGACAATACCTAAATTTTGTGCCGATGGTTACCTGCCTGAAGGGCTGTACCTGGCTTCGAAAACTGAAATTATGTTTCGATTTGGTTCATCGTCTCGGCGGCGTAGACGGCTGGTCCTTCGAATTAGGCGTTGGATAGAGTTGGCTCGACTGATTGGCAGTCTACGCCTGCTGATTGATGGAAGTTTCGTCACAGCGAAGGCTGAACCAGACGACATTGACGCGGTTATTCTGCTTCCTCCGGATTTCCAACACCTAATTGAGCAAGGAATTGAGGCGGCATTAGCACTTGAAGATATGATTCTGACCCGTCGACCTGAAGAAATCTTTGCCTCGGAATACGAAACCGACTGGAATGAGTGGATTGAATTTTTTAGTCGCACACGTGAAGCCGATAGCCGGCGCAAAGGACTTGTGGAGGTCAAACTATGATTTTTAA
>JAUWQK010000021.1 GCA_030611115.1 Deltaproteobacteria bacterium | reverse complement strand
CGTTGCCCAGCCACTCAGCTCTACGTTGGGCTTTGACGCACATTCTTGTGCGACAACCTCCAGTATAAGCGGTCAAAAGGCCGCTTAACTTTCAAAGGAGGCAAGCTATGGAATAGAAGGAAAAAAACGGCAAGAGTGAACTTAATGGGATCGAATTAGAAATTAATTGTAAAGGGGATAAAATGGGAGAGACTGTAGTAAAACAATTGTACTTATTTTTGAGTCTATTGTTGCTTGGTGGATTAAGTAGTTGCGCCACTATCGTATCTGGAACAAATCAAAAAATTTCAATTGCGTCAACTCAGGAAGGTGCTGACATTAAGATTGAACGTTTGACTGGTTCACAAGCGATCCCCTTCTGGTCAGGAAAAACACCCGCAGCTGTGTAAATTTTTATCGTAAGCACTCCTATCGAATAACTATCTCACAAGAAGGATTTGAGAGTGCATTTTTTTATGTTGAATATGCAGGTATGAATGGCTGGATTTGGGGCAACATTGTTATAGGTGCTTTACCTGGAATTCTCGTGGACGCCATAAGTGGCGTCGGTATAATACTACGTCCCGACAAAGTAAATGCAACACTGGTGCAATTGCCGATCTCAGAGTTACGATAATAGAATTTTTATGATCTAAAAAGGTTGATTAACTAAAAAATCACATAAGCAAAAAAGGTATCCTATTTAAATTTCATGGTAGATTAATTTGCTTAAAAAATAAGTTATTGATATTACAATATTTATTTTTCTTAAAGTTCAAATTTTTCAATTTTACCATGAAATTTAAATAGGATACCAAAAAAGAAAAGGAGAAAAAGTATGTGTATGATGACATTCAAAAGAGTTCTCTGTTTGTTGATGTGTCTTTTTCTATGCGTTGGGGTCAATGGTTGTGCTACGATCATTTCTGGCTCACAGCAAGACATTAATATTGCATCTACACCAGAGGACGTAAAATTCACAATAGAACAATTAGCGGTCACTGGCCCGATTCCTTTTTCTGAAGGGAAAACACCGCATGTGGCTTCATTGAGTCGAAAAAACTCATATTTGCTAACGTTATCTAAAACGGGGTATGAATCAGTAGAGATACCCATCGAATATGGCGGTACGAATGGATGGGTATATGTCAACCTTATTACCTTTCCGGTTGGAACAATTATCGGTTTTATGATAGATGCTTCTACTTGTGCTGCCGTAACTTTAGAACCTGAGGAAGTAAATGCTAAACTGCTGAAGCAGTAAAGACAAACAATCTGTTGAGTGATTATATGCCAGTAAAAACAACTCGAATGAAACGAAATCCATAACGGAAAGGAACGAATTAACTATGTTATACAAAAACAGTTATTCCAATATTGTGATTATTATTATGGCGTTTAGCTTGTTTGGATGCGCGAGTATGAGTCCGAAACCCCTTCAGTTAACTGATATGGTACCACGAAATCCAGAGCTTACTTTTCGGTCGTCAGGTAAAAGCATTTCAATCGGCGAGATCCAAGGAAGACAGGAAAAGGGTGATGCGCTTTATAGGATAACAACCTCTGAGCTGCGGCAAATTGTTGTTGACGGGTTGAAACACACTCAACTTTTTTCATCTGTCTATGTAATTAATCAAAAAAATGCAGATTACACTTTGACGGCAAAGATCCTTGGTCAGCCTTTTGTTGGAGGTTGGTCTCCAACGGTCGCATTATATGTTAAATATCGTATTAAGCGTAATGACAACGGCGCTACTGTTTTCGATAAGAGAATACAAAGTGTATATACTGCCACAGCTGGCGGTGTATTTAAAGGAATAGAGAGGATACGCAAAGCTAACGAAGGTGCAGCCCGTGAAAATATTAAAAAACTAATTGAAGAAATATCAAAAATCCAGATCTAAACAAATTATTTTTTGCCTTGACAAAATCCACAATGCAATAACCGCGATAAAAGGCGTGCTTTTTTTCTTGTGCAATACAGTTTTGCTCATGGTATTTGGTTGCAGAAAAAGGAAGAGAGCACAAACATCAATGATAACTGCTGACAACGGCGGCATAAAACGCAATAAAACTGGAATATTCACAGCAAAGGCCGCCCAACCATGCGCTCCACCTGACACCAGAAGCCAGCGCGTTTTTAGCCTTTGCCATTTTTGGTATAAAACGTCGCTTTTGCTATGTCCTAATTGGCTTCTGGTGCAGGTGAGCTCCACGAACCCCGCAGTGAGTTACAAAGTTAGGCGCAATTAGGATGGCATTTTTCTAGTGAAGCATGATGAAAAAAATTTATCTTTATATTATGCCTTAATACCGCGAACATTTCAAGAAAAATATTTTCAGTAATGATAGTAAAAGATAATTTAAAAGCACTTCTCCCTGTCCGTTGGAGAAGACGGTTAATAAGCTTGCGGGACGTTCCTTGATATATTGACAAGTCGAATAATTGGATTTGGGGTCAGATTTGGGGTCAAACCTTGATTATTATAATAAAGGGCTTGAGACTTGCCTTGACTTTCATAATTGGAAATAATGGGCTCACCTTTAAGACGTGTACCGTGCCCGGCACACAACAAGGCAAATCTTTAAGCTATAAACAATCCCTCAAAACATATCTTGAAAGCTGTATCACAATGTGATATATTTATAATTCATGAAGAGACTTACAACCAAATGGTTTAAAAAATGGTCTAAAAAGGTTCAATTGAGCAATCAAAACTTACTTGATGCAATCAACGATTTAGAAGCAGGGTTATCAACGGCTGATTTGGGCAACCACTTGTTCAAAGTGCGTGTTAAGCGTGAACATAGTGGAAAAAGCTCAGGTTACAGAACGATTATTGTCTTTAAGGCGAACGATATTGCCATTTTTCTTTTTGGTTTTGGAAAAAATGAAAAAGAAAATATTAATAAAAACGAGTTGCAGTATTTCAAAAAATTGGCCAATGATCTTTTATCGTTAAACTCTGAACAACTCGAAAAGGCAATATCACAAAAAGCCTTATTAAACCTGGAGAATACCAAATGAGAAAATCAATAAAAGAAGCAATTGGAACAACTGTTCAGGATATGCTTAAATCTGGGTTTGAATCCTCGTTTACACAAAAAGAACTCAATTCACTTGGAGTTAAAATTTCTGAGGTTGTAATAACATCGACACAAATTAAAAAAATCAGAAAAAAGAGGAATTTGAGTCAAACCGTATTTGCCAAATTGTTAAATGTTAGTCCGTCCTCTGTCAGACAATGGGAGCAAGGGAAAAGAATTCCAACAGGATCAACAAAGGTATTGCTGGAACTTCTCGACATGTCCCCTCACATTCTTGATTATAGAATCAGTGCATAATTGATTTTAAAAGATGGCAGAACAAGTGGGATAAACTCTGATTTGAAAAAGCTGATGCTTCGATCAATTTTTTATAAAGCCGTCAATTTTAGCTGAGATTATTTAAATACTCTTCCCATTCCATTGGAAGAAGGTGCTTTTTTTTGTTATTGCATTCCTTGCAACAAGTAACTACGTTGCCTTTTGTGCTCCTGCCTCCGCGCGATATCGGCACGATATGATCCATTGTAAGTTCTTTTGGCGGGGTTTGCTTTCCGCAGTAATGGCATATCCCTTTAGCAAGGCAGCGTTTCCACCACTGTGAAGCTCTCAAGTCTTTTGCTTTACTGCGTTCTCTCTTTATATCTTTATCATCAAGATCATATGCAAATGGCTTTAAATCATTTTCCTTCATTGAGTTTAAGACTCTCTATCCATTTTTGAATTTCTGACTCAAGTATTTTATAATACTTCTCAGACCCGCCCAGACCACGCCTGCCAAAATAATAGTTTATTTCAAGAAAAAACGGCTCTTTTATAACTGCTTCTGATGAAAATAGAAAATCAAAACCTGCCAGATTTATTCCTGTTATTTTACAGAAATACTTTGCTGATTTTACTGCCGCTTCCTGCAGGTCAGGATCGGAATCAAAGTCTAAATAAGCTCCTTTTGCCAGGCTGGAGCAAAATTCTTCTGTATTTTTCTGGACACGCCAGTAGGAAATAAATTTTTGCCTTATTACAACGACTCTCAAGCTTCTGCCTTGTGAAGGAATATATTCCTGTATCAAAAAACCCACATGGCCGGCACGTTCAAAATTTAAAGCCTTTTGAATAGCATCTTTAAACTCTTCAGGAGAAGTTATCAAAAATACACCGTAACCCTCTCCACCCCAGTCGAACTTGAATACAAACGGAAAATCAAAAGCAAGGTTTTCGGGTTCTGCTCCATAATTATCTAAAAAAGAATCAACTCTCTCAAAAGTCACAGATTTCGGGTGTAAAACATTTGTTTCCCGGAAAAGACGAATCTGACCTATTTTACCGGGATACTTAAACTTTGCCTCATAATCAGGAAATATATTGGAGCAATTTTTACTTGCCATATTGTAAAGGACTTCATTGCAACCTTGAGGCAGGATTACAGCATCGGCAGCCTTTATTGCAGCAAGATCATCAGCATCGGGCTTGCGTCCTGCACAGATTATATATTTATCTGCCCCAAAACAGGGATGAAAAGAAACTATCATCAGTAACCGAATCTTCTCAAAGCCTTAGTGTCTTTGCTCCAGTTTTTCTGCACCCTCACGAAAAGCTTTAAAAAAACCTTTGCGCCGACCATCCTCTGGATTTCCATGCGAGCCTCCTCGCCTATTTTTTTAAGCTTGCTCCCGCTTTTTCCTATTATTATGCCTTTCTGAGAATCACGCTCAACATGAATTGTTGCATATATTTTAACAAGAGAACCTTTGGCGTTTTCGGAAAAAGAATCAATAGTCACAGCTATTGAGTATGGCACTTCCTCACCGGTTAAACGAAAAACCTTTTCACGAACCATCTCGGCGGCAATAAAGCGTTCCGGCATATCAGTTACGGCATCTTCAGGAAAAAATGGGGGACCATTCGGCAGAATGCGCTCCATCGCCTTGATAAGCTCTTCCACCTGAGTTCCATGTTTTGCAGAAACAGGTATAACAGCCTCAAAAGGGTAAGCTTTTACCCATTTATCTATAATAACAAGAAGTTCAGGTTTTTTTATTAGATCTATTTTGTTAAGGACAAGAATAACCGGTCTTTTCTGTTTTCCAAGTCGTTTTACCAGAATCTTTTCAGACTCAGGATCAGGATTTGTCACGTCTAAAACAACTAAAATCAGATCAACATCACCCAGGGCCGAAAGCGCGACATCAACTATTCTAATGTTTAACGGACCTTTTGCCTTGTGGATTCCGGGCGTATCAATAAAAACTATCTGAGAGGAAGGTCTGTGCACTATCCCGATTATACGATTGCGTGTGGTCTGTGGCTTTTTGGAAGTAATTGAAATTTTCTCGCCGATCATCCTGTTTAAAAGAGTGGATTTCCCGACATTGGGAGCACCGGCAATGGCTACAAATCCTGATTTAAAGTCAGCAAACCTGTTATTTGATTTCTTCAAAGGTTTAATACCTCTCCTATGGCAGCCCACACATTGTCTTTTCCCTGACGTGATTTTGCGGAAAACAGTATCAAGTCATTCCTGTCAACAGACAGGGCGTTTGATATGGAAAGATGCTGCTTGATCTGTTTTGTTTTTGACAGTTTATCAGCCTTCGTCAGTACAAGGACAGCCGGAATATTATAATGATAAAGCCAGTCCATAAGATCCAATTCGTACTTACCGGGCATGCGCCGTATATCCATAATTAATACAATCCCTTTTAAAGTTTTTCTATAAGTAAGATATGTCTCAATCATGGGGCCCCAGGTTTTCTGTATAGACGCTGGGACCTTTGCGTATCCGTACCCGGGAAGATCTACAAACGAAAATTTCTCATTTATAAGAAAAAAGTTGATGAGCTGAGTACGCCCTGGTGTTGAACTTGTCTTAACCAGACGCTTTCTATTTAACAGCGTATTAATAAGAGAAGATTTGCCCACATTGGAACGTCCTGCAAAAGCTATTTCCGGCAGGACTGCCGGAGGATACTGAGACGGCTTAACAGCGCTTGTAATGAATTCAGCGGATTTTATTTTCATTTCAATCAGGTCTTTAATCCACAGATTAAGCAGATTACACAGATTTTCGTGAGTTATTGGGCAGGGTGCCATGGACAAACTTGTTTGTCCGTGCCACCCATTTTTAGAAATTGACAGAATACCTTCAATCTTCAATCGACAATCATCAACTATACTACCTTATTAAGCGGATACTCAATTATACCTTCAGCGCCGGTTTTAAGGAGGTTGGGGATTAAATCCCTGACAACATCGGAGTCCACAACTGTTTCTACTGAAAACCATTTTGACTGATAAAGGGGTGCTACTGTTGGGGCATTCAGGCTTGGGAGTAGAGATACAATATTTTCAATTTTTGATTCAGGCACATTCATTTTAAGCCCAACCAGTTTTTCACCTAAAAGAGCTCCTTTGAGTAAAAGAGCCATCTGTTCTATCTTTTCTCTTTTAAAAGCATCCTCCCATGCATTGTGATTTGCGATAAGCTGAGTATTGGTTTGCATTAGTTCCTTTATAATACGGAGTCCGTGCGCCTTTATTGTGCTTTCGGTCTCAGTAACCTCAACGATGGCATCTGCAAGACCGGAAACAACCTTTGCCTCTGTTGCACCCCATGAAAACTCGATTGCGACATCAATATCCTTTTCAGCAAAATATCTTTTCGTAAATTCAACCAGCTCTGTTGCCACTTTTTTCCCCTGAAGGTCTTCAGGTTTATTAATCGGCGAGTCATAAGGAACAGCCAGCACCCACCTCGCAGGACGCGCACTTACCTTGGAATAAACAAGATCGGCAACAACACGAACATCAGAACTGTATTCAGCAATCCAGTCCTTCCCTGTCAGACCTGCATCAAGAGTTCCGTTTTCTACATAACGCGACATCTCCTGAGCCCTGCAAATCGCACATTCAATTGAGTCATCGTTAATTTCAGGGAAATAGCTTCTTCCATTAACATTTATCTTCCACCCTGACCGCTTGAAAAGTGCTATTGTAGCATTTTGCAGGCTGCCCTTGGGAATGCCCAGTTTTAATTTTCTACTCATTTCTTATATACCTCCTCAGGATCAAACAAAGGCTTTCCAATAATTTTTATTGATCCATCTTCTTCAACTCTTTTATAAAAACAGCTTTTATGACCCGTGTGACAGGCGGCACCTCCAACCTGTTCAACCTTCAAAAGAACTGTATCATCATCACAATCTATTCTTATTTCTTTAACTATCTGCATATTCCCTGAAGTTTTTCCCTTGATCCAGAGTTCATTCCTTGTACGGCTGTAAAATGTAGCCTTGCCTGTTGAAAGGGTTGTCTCCCAGGCTTCTTGATTCATAAAAGCCAGCATTAATACTTCCCCTGTTTTATAATCCTGGACTATAGCGGGGACAAGGCCTCTGATTTTATTAAAATCGAGTCTGATCATGGGTATAAGCCTCGTTAATTTATAGATTTTCTGATGATGAATTAAAACTTGATTAGATAACTATATTATGTAATAAAGTCAAATTCTTTTTCATATTACCTAAGTTGAACGATTTTTTGCGAAGATATGTGCTGAGATCTTGATGCATAAGGATTTGCAAAAACCGCAGGCATACCCGTGGATACGTCGAGGATTTTTGCGAAGCCTTTATGCGCAAGAGATCGGCGTAGATCAAGTAAAAAATCGCTCAATTTAGGTAATAACAGATTCTTGAAAACTGATTGGATATCTGATAAGGTATTTGTAATATGGTTAAACAAAAAAGCACATCTGAAATATTGAAAAAGCGAGCCAAACGAGAAACAGGAAGATTTATAACAAATATTTTCTTATGGTTTGCCAGACTTATCGTATTAATAATATTATCAAGCTCCATTGCCATCGGCGGGATTTATTTTTACCTCAGCAGAGATCTTCCTAAAATTTCTTCTCTGGCCGATTATCATCCTCCAATTATTACAACTGTTTATTCGGATGACAACAGAAAAATTGCTGAATTTTATAATGAGCGCAGAATTGTTATACCTCTTTCCGAAATGCCGAAAATGCTCATAGACGCTTTTATTGCAGCAGAGGATGCAAGATTTTTTAAGCATAAGGGAATAGATTTTTTAAGTATTATAAGAGCTTATTTTAAAAATATCGAGGCTGGTACCATAGTTCAGGGTGGAAGCACTATTACTCAGCAGGTTACCAAGTCTTTCTTGCTCACACCTGAAAAAAATTACACCCGCAAAATAAAAGAGGTCATTCTTGCATATCGCATAGACAAGAAATTTACCAAAGAAGAAATTCTCTTTCTATATTTGAACCAAATATATATGGGACATGGCGCATATGGCGTGGAAGCTGCTGCAGGAAATTACTTCGGCAAATCCGCTAAAGACCTGAACCTTGCCGAATGCGCTATTTTAGCAGGGCTGCCCCAGGCCCCCAGCAGATATTCACCCTTCAAAAGTCCTGAAAAAGCAAAGCAACGCCAGATATACGTTCTAAACCGCATGATTGCTGAAAGCTATATTACAAATATTCAAGCGACAGAAGCTATAAATACCGAACTGGATATAAAACCCCGGCGCAACTGGTATATTGAAAAGGTCCCCTTTTATACAGAGCATATAAGGCGTTATGTTGAAAAAAAATACGGCCCTGATGCTTTATATAATGATGGCCTCAAGATTTATACTGCTGTTAATATTGAAATGCAGAAGACTGCAAGGAAAGAGATAGAAAGAGGTTTAAAGGCTCTTGACAAACGCCAGGGTTATCGTGGCCCCATTAAACATTTAGCGGAAGAAGAAATCGAAGCTTTTTCAAAAGAACTCCAGGAAGAGCTTGAAGAAAATCCTGTTGAAGAAGGAAAGACAGTTAATGGAGTCGTAATTGAGGTTAATGATACTAACGATACCGCTATTGTTCGTATTGGAAATGCTCAGGGGATAATTAATATTAATAGTATGCGCTGGGCGAGAAAGCCTGATCCCGAAGTCCCCTACTACGAAGCCAGAGTAAAACATCCTGGAGAAGTCCTCGATATCGGCGATGTTATACTGGTAAAAATTAAAAATAAAATAACTGACTCGGATCTATGGGAACTCGAACTGGAACAGGAGCCAAAGGCCCAGGCGGCACTGCTTTCTATTGAGGCTGAAACAGGCCATGTAAAAGTAGTAATTGGAGGAAGAGACTTCAGGAAAAGCCAGTTCAACAGGGCCATTCAATCGAGACGTCAGCCCGGTTCCGCTTTTAAGCCTGTAATCTATGCGGCTGCAATTGACAAAGGATATACCCCTGCCAGTGTTATAATTGATTCTTCGATAGTATTTGAGGATACTGAACATAATTTTACATGGAAACCCAGGAATTACGAAGAAAAATTTCACGGCCCTACCCTTCTGCGCGATGCCATTGTAAAATCTCGTAATGTAGTAACCATCAAAATTTTAAAAGACATTGGTATTGATTACGCAATAGATTATGCCGGAAAACTTGGCATTACTTCAAATCTGAGCAGGGATCTTTCAATAGCTCTGGGGTCTTCCGGCATGTCTCTGTTAGAAATTGTAAAAGCATATTCTGTCTTCGCCAATCTCGGCTACCTCATCGAACCTGTTTTTATAACCCACATAATTGACCGAAACGGCAATGTGCTTGAGGAAGCCGCTATAAAAAGAAAAAAGGTAATAGATCAGAGCACAGCTTATATAATTACCAGCCTGCTTGAAGGAGTGGTAAAACATGGAACAGGCCGGAGGGTACGGGAATTGAACAGACCGGTTGCCGGCAAAACCGGCACAACAAACAATTTACATGATGCCTGGTTTGTGGGGTACACCCCTCGTTATATTACCGGGACATGGGTAGGCTTTGATGATGAAAGCTCCCTTGGTAAAAGTGAAACCGGTTCCAGGGCCGCAAGCCCTATATGGCTTGGTTTCATGAAGTATGTACTTGCTGATAAACCTGTAAGGGTCTTCCATATACCGGAAGGAGTGGTTTTTTCTAAAATCGATGCGGAAACCGGACTGTTACCTATTCCTGAATCTAAGAAGACAATATTTGAATGCTTCAAGGAAGGAACTGTACCAACAGAATATACAACAACGCCCGATTTAATCACTGAACCGGAAAACTTTTTTAAATCAGGCATGTAAGGGAACGGTTTACAGTTTACAGTTGTCGGTTCACAATTTTTCCAATGAACCATGCAACGACTGAAGCATT
>JAUWQK010000038.1 GCA_030611115.1 Deltaproteobacteria bacterium | reverse complement strand
GGAAAAACCGATACAGAAGCGGATGACAGTGAATACACGGATATGATGAATAATCTATGGTCAAAACTGCAGAAAACACACAGACTCAGAGTTGTTAAATAAACTTTTCAGGCACACGTCCCAGGCGAAGCAAACAAAATTGACTTTTTACGAGTTCGTCAATTAATAACCACTTAAATCTCCCAATGGTCTTGCAAATGTAAATTTAGCGGGCTTTGCCATCATTTCCGAGAAGGCCTCTTTAACATTTCCGCCCGAGGCTGAAAAGGGAAGAGAGGCAATGAACATGACGGTACCCACGGCTGTTACAACAATACCAAGGGGTCTTAAAAATAAAAAGTCAACAAACATTTGCTCGGCACTGTTTTCTTCAATCAAACTATGATCCTGCGCAAGCGCCGATGAACTAAAAGGGATAAGCATCAGACCTGAAATTAAAAAAAACATCACGGGTATTTTTAACATTTTATACATCTGATTATACACCTTATTATACATTTGGGCCTCCTTTTAAAAATTAGTCGATCCCTGTAGTATTAACTTATACACCGACATGTGTTAAGGTTGTCACAAGGTTCTTTCTTAACGATTTCTAATGCGCTCAAACAGTTTCCTGCTTTGAATGTATCACACCTGAAGCTCACGCGCGGCCGGTTTTTGTT
Source organism: Deltaproteobacteria bacterium (assembly GCA_030611115.1). The sequence continues at coordinate 8,600 of JAUWQK010000038.1, read as the reverse complement.
TCATAAAGCTAAAATGTTTTGAATTAATTAAATTTTAACAGGTATTTTACATATTGCAACTGGTTTTTGCCTTGTACCTAAATAATTGATAATTAATGACAACTTATTCAAAATATATAGATATAGCTATAGCTCTTCCGGTATATAATACCTTTACCTATCTGGTCCCGGAAAATTTTTCCAATTTTATATCCACAGGTAAAAGAGCCCTTGTTCCTTTTGGTAGGCGCAGGGTAACAGGATATATACTGGGCTCATGTAAAAAAACAACTCGGAGCGAGATTGAAATAAAGTCAATCCTGGATATTCTTGATGAAAAGCCTCTTTTCCCTTCATCAATAGTACCATTTTTCAGGTGGATCTCAGAATACTATATATATCCAATCGGAGAAGTTATAAAAAGCGCTCTCCCGAGCGGATTAAATCTTTATGAATATGCCGTAATATCAATTACAGAAGATGGTAAAAATGTGCTTAAAGATAATTCTGTTCCGCCCATCCAAAGGGAAATTTTAAGTTCCCTTGAATCTGAATCCTGCCGACAAAAAAATCTTTGCAAAATTATAAACAAAAACATTCCAAACTCCTTAATTCAAACCATGGAAAACCTGGGATTGATTGTAAGCAAGCGCGAGCTGAAAGGAGGAAGAACAAGACCGAAGCTGGAACGTTATGTATTGTTAACCAGCTCGGAAATCGCAATTAAGGAGCTTTCAGCTCCAAAAAAGAAAATAATAGATGCATTAAAACAAGAGGGTGAACTATCTGTAAAAAAATTAAAGGAGCTGGTACCATCCGCTCCCGGATTAATTAAATCTTTGGAAAACAAAGGTTATGTTTCTACCATTAAAAAAAGAGTTTATCGTGATCCATTCGGCGAATCTATTGAGACTGATAGCGCCCATATACTAACAAAAGAACAGGAACAAGTCATTTCAAAAGTTGTAAACTCCCTTAATAAAGGATTTTCAACCTTTCTTTTGGCAGGAGTTACTGGAAGCGGAAAAACAGAAGTTTATATGCGGATTGCTGCAGAAGCTATAAAGAAAAACTGCAAAGTTCTGGTGCTTGTTCCTGAAATTGCTCTTATATCACAGATGGAAAGGCGGTTCAGAGCCCGCTTTGGAGAGTGCGTTGCTCTGCTTCACAGCGGGCTTTCAGCAGGTGAACGCTATGACCAGTGGAGGCGCATAGCCTCAGGAGAAGCAACTATAGCTATAGGTGCAAGATCGGCTATTTTTGCACCTTTCGATAATGTTGGAGTCATTATCGTAGATGAGGAACACGATACTTCTTACAAGCAGGAAGGGGGCCTTTGTTATAATGCAAGGGATCTCGCTGTTGTCAGGGCAAAGCTAAATAATTGTGTTGCATTGCTGGGATCTGCCACACCTTCGATTCAGTCATACTATAATGTTACGATAAATAAATTTACTGAGCTGACCCTGAAAAAACGTATTGAAAAAAGACCCTTGCCCGAGATCACCATAATCGATCTGCGCAAGATCAGAGATTATAGAGGAGTTAAAAAGTTTATTTCATCGGAGCTTCACGAGGCCATGAAAGAAACTCTGGAACGTGGAGAACAGATTTTGCTATTCCTGAACAGGCGGGGCTTTGCAAGTTTTCCTGTTTGTTCATCATGCGGCAAGGCTATCAGGTGCAAGAATTGTGATATTTCTCTTACTTTTCACAAGGGAGCTAATGCATACAAGTGCCATTACTGTGGTTTTACATTAGCATCCACTTCAAATTGTCCAACCTGCGGATCTGCCGGTATAAAGCTGTTAGGACTTGGTACGGAAAAAATTGAGCTTACAGTCAAGTCGCTTTTTCCTGATGCAAAAACAGCGAGAATGGATCGTGATACCACCACTCGTAAGGGCTCTGTTTTAAAACTGCTTAAAGGCCTGAAGGATAATGCAATAGATATACTTGTCGGAACCCAGATGATAGCAAAGGGTCATGACTTTCCGAATATTACCCTTGTCGGCATAATCTGTGCTGATCTTTCTTTAAGCCTGCCTGACTTTCGTGCAGGAGAACGAACGTTTCAGCTTCTCGCTCAGGTGTCTGGAAGAGCCGGCAGGGGGAATGTATCCGGCAGGGTGATATTGCAAACTTTTAATCCCGAACATTTCAGCATACTATCTGCAAAAACCCAGGACTTTAAAGCATTTTACAATAAAGAAATACACTTTAGAAAGAGCTTGAAATATCCACCGTTTTCAAGGATGGTGCAGATTAAAATTTCCGGGAATGACAAGAAAAAAACAAGGCAGCATGCTCTTGCAGTGGGGAATCTTTGCAATAGCTTGAAAAGAAATAATAAATCTTTTATAAAATCAATAGAAGTATTAGGGCCCATTGAAGCGCCTCTGCCCAGAATAGCAAAACAGTATAGATGGCAAATTCTTTTAAAAAGTTTGAGCGTAAAAGAACTTCACAGCTTGATTCATCTAATGATGTTCAGGAACTCATCAAAATTTTACAGGCAAAAAGTTAAAGTTGTTGTTGATATGGATCCATTCTTTATGATGTAAAAATAGAGTTCTATAGATTTTCAGATAATCAATTTCACAAGGCCAGAAGGAGGAAGGCGTATTAGTTATACGTCGACGACTGATAACGCAGTGAAATTATTTATCTGGAAATCTATAACAGAGGGAATTATGATTATAGCAGTAATAAGTGACAGCCATGACAACATATGGAATTTGCGCAAAGCTCTGGCAATTATCAAAGAAAAAAATGCCGGCATGATTATTCACTGCGGAGATTTTGTTGCCCCATTTATGCTGAAAGAGCTCAATGAAGCAGATATCCCTGTCCACGGAGTTTTGGGGAACAATGATGGAGACCAGTACCTTTTAACAAAGTTTTCTCTAACCGGTTTTACAAATATCAAGCTTTACGGCCTCATCGGCGATATTAATATTAATGGATTTAATGTTGGATTTACACATCAGGATATAGTAGGACAAGGACTTGCATCAACCAATAAATACCAATTGGTTTGTTATGGTCATTCTCATAAGCACGATATAAAGAAAATCGGCCAAACCATATTCTTAAATCCAGGTGAGATTATGGGAAAAGACGGCTATCCGGGATTCTGTTTTGTTGATACCGATACCTCGGAGATACAAAGGGTGGAGTTAACCCGAAATTAGTAAAACTGGAATTTACAAACTCGTATAGCTTGTTAAAAATATATTCGCTTCAGGTATAATCAAATTTAAACCATGAAAAACTCACACATAAGATATCGTAAAGAAAGAACTTGCCCTGAATGAAAATAGTAGTAATAGTTCAATAAGCACTTAATAAACAATAACAAGATCCTGCGAGGTTCTTTCTTAACGATCTCTAATACGTTCAAACAGTTTCCTGTTTTAAATTTGATTATACCTGAAGCTCACGCGTAGATAGTTAATGTTACATAAAAATGAGTTTAGAAATTTCTGAAAAAGGAGCTTTAAAAATGAAGATTAAAAACCTGTTTTTCTTTTTTTTCTTGTTTTCTCTTATTTTAAATTTAAATGCATCTATAAAAGCCGAAGATAATGTTAATACATATCCTTCCGCTTATCTGCCTGTAGATAATTATGAGTTTGACCCTGTTCTTGAAGGTAATGAAATAGACCATCAATTTATTATTCAAAACAAAGGAACAGCGCCTCTGAATATTGAAAAAGTCAAAACCGGCTGAGGGTGTACCGCAGTCTCATTTCCGAGACTTATCTCTCCGGGCGGAGAGGGAAAATTCAATATTAAAGTCAATTCAAATGGATATGGTGGAAGAAAACTCAAGAAAAACATAGTTATCCATACTAATGACGAAAAGCATCCAAAATTAAATTTTGTTATCCAGGGCAAAGTTGATAAATTTGTAACCATTACACCTAACAGAGTAAGTCTGAGTGGTTATATTGGAGAAGATATAAAGCAATCAATTAAGATAATTCCTGAAAAAAAATATCCTTTTAAAATACTTGGAGTAAAAGCCCAAAAAGGTAAATACATAAGCTATAAAATAGAGAAAATTATAACGCCATCAAAAGAATCAGAATATTTATTGATTGTAACAAATCTGAAAAATGAAAAAAGCCGCTTTTTTGACACAATTTATTTGGAAACCGACAGCAAAATACGTCCGGAAATTAAAATAAGTGTATATGGCAATATAAAGGAGAGGAAGTAGAAGTTATTTATGAATAATATTAAAGTTGTCGCTTTTGACTGTGATGGAGTTATGTTTGATACTGTTAAGGCAAACACAGCCTATTATAATAATATTCTAAATCATTTCGGCAAACCCGATATGACTCCCGACCAGTTTACTTACTCATACATGCATACAGCAGACGAGGCCATAGCCGAACTATTTGAAGATAAGAAAAGCTTTGAAGAAGCACAAGTATTTCGCAAACATATGAGCTATATACCATTTTTAAAATATATGGAAATGGAACCGCACCTGAAGCCTTTGCTTAAAAGGCTCAGGCCTGAATATAAGACAGCAGTTGCTACAAACCGGGCAGATACAATGAAAAGAGTGCTTATTGAACACGATCTCGAAGAATACTTTGATCTGGTAGTAAGTGCACTTGATGTGGAAAATCCCAAACCCAGCCCGGATCAGCTAATTAAAATACTGGAGCATTTTAATATAGAACCCGGTCAATTAATTTATATAGGAGACTCAAAGCTGGACGAAATAGCAGCAAAAGCAGCAGGCATAGCTCTGATAGCATATAAAAACAGATCTCTTTCCGCCGACTTGTATATCAATAGCCTGAAAGAGCTTGAAAATATCCTTTTGGGCCAACCATTACAACAGATAAAGACATAGGAAAACCAATGGAATCCATCAAACTACAAAACCTGTCTCGCAAGAAGATAGGCATACGTCTTCTTTACACCGTCTTTTTTCTCATCGTCTTTGAGATCCTGAAGATTATTGTACAGGTAACCGTTTTGTTTCAATATGTTTACCTTTTTATCACAAAAACCTACAGCAACCCTGTAAGGAGATTCTCCAATAAGGTCTCCTTCTACGCCTACAGGGTGATGCGATACGTCACCCTGAACGAAAACACGCTGCCTTTTCCTTTTGCTGATTTCCCGGAAGAACCCGATGCGCCTGAGTCAGAGGTCCGCTTCGAATAGATTGGGCGTTGATTCCGAACATATTCACTTGTTGCATAGGGAATGCTTCTGTTGCAGGTGACTTAATAAGGATTCACGTAAGCCGCGTCTCTTCACCTATTCAAGGGCTCCCGATTCAGTCAACATTGAGTATGATTGAAAATGAATTAAACAACACCCACGCTGTGTCTCCTTCCTTTAAGCCAAGGCGCCGCCTGCTTTCCTCTGTGACCACTGAACATAATTCAGTACCATCCGGAAGCGATACTATGTATTCGGTAGTGATTTTACCACGAATGACATTGGATACCGTTCCTTTAAGCCGATTTTCAGCACTGCTTTCAGGTTCTGTATCGCCTTTGCTCAAAATGACCCAGGGTGCCTTTATTTCTGCTACAATAAAAAAATTTGGCTTTAGTTGCAAACGTCTAAGACTTTCATTGGTGATCACAGTAAATAGTGAGTATCCGCCAATGGTCATCATCTCAACTTCAGCCTGAATATCGCCCTTTCGGATATGCATGATCTTGCATAAAAATGTATTTCTTGCACTTGTTTTTCTTCGGCTCTCTTTATCCACATAATATTGGGTTATCTGACGTATATCTTTGTTGGAAAATTTTAGAAGCGATCTCGTCAAGCCTGGGGTCGAAAGTCCGAGGATCTTCTGGACTACCATTGTTGGTATATTGCTCCGCAAGAGTTCAATAGACCTTGACCGCCTGATGGCATTCGGGTTGCCATACTCTTTGGGAAACCCGCATTCTTGAGCTCGCTCGTAAAACTTCCGCCTTACATGTCCCGGATCAATTTTAAAAAGAGAGGACAGGAATCCGGAAAATTTCGGGTTATTCAGGACTTCGTTAATTTCGTTTGTAAGATCCAACGGGATATGCACATCACGCAATTCTGGTTGTTGTCCGATTCGAACAAGGTTATTCTTCACATCGATATCTTTTCGAACATTCAGGCTTAAAATCTCATTAAACCGTGCACCTGTATATCGTATCAACATAAAGATAAGAAAGATCCGCTTTCTTGAGATCCGCACATCGGAACGAATCGTCCTGTCGATCCATTGCCGAAAGGATTTTTCAAGCTTATCGAGTTGTGCCGTGTCCAGGCACTTGGCGTTTTCCGGAATGGTTAAGATGCCGGCGGGGTTTAAACGGGTGAGTCTTCTCATAGACAGGAGGTCACTTATCAGGTCCTCCTTATTTTTTTCCCTGCTTTTTTTCATCACGTTTGCCCTCAGAATTTAATAGCTCAACTATATTTATTCAATCAATATAATGCAATCATCTATTAAGTCTTGCGTAAAGAAAATAGTTGACAAGCATTAGGAAAATTTATTATTTAAGTAACACGATTTAATATATAGTCGTGTCACTAAACCAGAATTAAATTGAAAGGAGGATTCTTATGTATTTTCCAACTGCCGGTATAGAGGTTGCTCCCTGGTTGCCGCCGATAGTGGCTTTTGGCATCTCATTCTTTACATCAATGGGTGGGGTATCAGGTGCATTTCTCATTTTGCCGTTTCAGATGTCCTTTTTGGGCTTTACTAACCCCTCTGTAAGTTCCACTAATCATCTTTTTAACATTGTGGCTATTCCGAGCGGCGTATATCGTTATATTCGGGAAGGTCGAATGGTCTGGCCGCTTACATGGGTCGTCATCATCGGCACTCTTCCAGGGGTGTTTATCGGCGCCTTTATCCGTGTTGCCTATCTCCCAAACCCAAAAAATTTTAAACTATTTGCTGCCATGGTACTTCTCTATATTGGAACCCGCATGATTCGAGATCTTCTGCGAAAACCACTTCCTGGTACGGACAAGGCTTCAAGTGAAAAGCGGTTTCAGGAACTCGTGCGTCAATATCGAAAAAAAGAGGAGCGGGTTAAAAGCGTTAAGGGCAAGGCATTGCCGGCAGTGCGTGTTACCCATTTCAATTTCAAACGGCTAGGGTATGAGTTCTACGGAGAAAGCTTTGATATATCCATCTGGACAATTTTAACTTTGAGTTTTATTGTGGGCATCGTTGGAGGGGTATATGGAATTGGCGGGGGGGCTATTATTGCACCTTTCTTTGTCTCATTTTGCCGCCTTCCCGTCTATACCGTGGCAGGAGCAGCGCTAATGGGGACATTTGTCACCTCCATTGCCGGGGTAATTTTTTACCAGGCTATCGCTCCGTTCTATCCTGATCTGTCAATTACCCCGGATTGGCTGCTTGGAATACTTTTCGGTCTTGGTGGCATGTGCGGTATGTATCTTGGGGCAAGGTGCCAAAAATATGTTCCTGCAAAAGTCATTAAATGGATGCTCGGCGGCATCATTACCTTTACGGCCTTGAAATATATCCATGGCTTTTTTTCGTAACCACAGGACAAAGTTGAGGAAAAGAGGGCTCTCTGAAGAGCATGAAACTATTTTTAAAAGGGCATCCGCTATCTCCATATGGAATCCGGTTTTATGGCGGAATGCCCAACATCGTAGATAACATTCGCTCCTATCCGCTGTATTGCGTGGCAGGATTGTCAACTATGCCTCAATATTCTGTGGCGGACAAGGGTCTTGCATAATATATTGGATTTGTTTTGACAATCAACAGAGATGAATAGTGTAATAGTGGTATTGTCTTACATGCTTGGCCATTTATCTTGCCACGAGGAACGATTTGTTAGCCCTTAACCCCGCCCAATTTACGCCATAGCCACTGATGGCGAAGGCGTATTCTTTATACATTTCTTAACTTTACTCTCAATATCCGATGGTTCAAAAGAAACATCCCAATGCCATTTGCCAAAGCCGCCTTGTTCATTAACTGCCTTTATCCATTCATTTAGATATTCTCGTTTTGTTTGGTTTTGCTGACTATCTTTACCTTTTGTTTAAAGAATCATGTATTCGCCGTTTGCCAGCCTGATAATAAAGTCGGGATAATATTTTCTTATGACCCCTTTGTGATTATATAGGATTGTAAATCCTAAATGATCATTTTTTACAAAGGATGTGACTAAATCTGATTTTTCAAGGAAATATGCTTCCGCAGCTTCCCATCCGCTGTCATATATGCAATGGCTGATATGTGATTTTTCAATCCATTCGCAAGGCTTACTCGTAAACCAGGTTCTTACACCGGATGTTGACCTGATTGGATTCTCCTTGTCAAAAACAGGAGTTAATTTTTCAGTATTTTCAACTCGTATTTCTGACCAGATGTGCTGAATGATTTTATTCATATTGAGAATCATCAATATCTTCTTTTTTGAATCATCCTGATGAAACAAATCATGTTTGATTGTGATTTTATTCGACTGAATAAACTCCCCAACAATTCTTACAACCTGTGCAAGAAATATTTCCTTGCTTCCTTTCCAATCCGGTCGTTTTTCTGAATTATATATTGTAGAAGCAATTCTGAAAACTATTGACTGCACTCTTGT
>JAUWQK010000116.1 GCA_030611115.1 Deltaproteobacteria bacterium | reverse complement strand
GGAAAATAGATTTTTTTATTGTAGTTATTTCAGTAAGTTAATTTTTTCAATCTCAGGATTGCACACTTTTACTTGAGAAATCCGGATGTAATGATTTCAGATAGTTAAGTGCTGAAATTGCTATTTACCGTGATCTCTGATTTTATTAAAAAATTAAAGAACAAGACTGAGCAACAACTGAAACAGGCGTTTCATGCGGTATTTATTTTTTATGAAATAAATAACACTGATCAAGATAAGATACAAATATTAAAGAATAAAAAGGCAAATATTTCAACAAAAAATCAAATAGTGCTGATTGGAGGCCTGTATGCAAAAATTTAGATTCGGAAATTAAATTATGACACTATTCTCCTAAAACATTAGAGGCTTACAGCGGGTGGGCCAGACAATTGCAGGGGTTTGCCAGAAGCAAATATTCTCAATTGAAAATACGTGCGTTAAAAGATTTCTCCCTTCGGACAAAATGACAAAAAGAGGGGTTTTCGTTCAGGCACTATATATGCTATAAAATAAGAATCAGATATAAGGAAATACAAGATACACTTTTAACTGACACTCGGCCTTGGCGTCTGCTAAAAATATGAATGCTGATTCTAAACCAAATATTATTGTGATCTGCGGCCCAACCGGTTTGGGCAAGACTGCTGTTTCAATTGAACTCGCCATAGAGTTGCATGGAGAGATTATCGGCGCTGATTCAATGCAGATATACAGATATATGGATACAGGCACGGCCAAGGCGACTCTTGATGAGCGGGCTCGAGTGCCTCACCATTTGATAGATATTGTTGACCCGGATGAGCCTTTTGATGCTGCTATGTTTGCGAAGATGGCTGGCAAGATGATAATGAAGCTGCATGCTGATGGTATTGTTCCATTTGTTGTCGGGGGCACCGGCCTTTATATTAAAGCTCTTGTGCATGGCCTGTCCCAGGCAGGGCCGGCAGATACGGATATCCGAAAGCGTTTAAAAGAAGCGGAATTGCTTCATGGTTCCGGATTTCTTTATGAGAAATTAGGCAAATGTGATCAGGAGGCAGCGGAAAGGATACATCCGAATGATACATACAGGATAATCAGGGCTCTTGAGGTGTATGAGGCAACAGGCATGGCTATCTCGCAATACAGCGAAGACCACGGGTTTGAAAAAAGACGGTTTAATGTTTTGAAAATAGGTCTTCATATGGAGAGGGAAGCCCTGTATGATCGTATTAATCGAAGAGTTGATGCAATGATAGAGGAGGGGCTTGTTGATGAGGTGAAGATGCTGCTCAACAGGGGTTATTCTGAAGACCTCAAATCCATGCAGTCAATAGGTTATCGTCACATGGTTGATTTTATTAAAGGCCGTATTACCTGGGAAGAGACTGTTCGTACATTGAAACGGGATACCAGAAGATATGCAAAGCGCCAGATGACATGGTTTAAGGCTGATCCTGAAATTGTATGGGCGGAACCAGAACAGATAGATTATATTAAAGAAATAATAAAAAATTTCGTAATACTTTAGGTTTTTATAAGTATATCCGCTTCAGGTATAATACATTAAAACCATGAAAAACTCGTGCATAAGATATCGTAAAGAAAGAATCGGCCATAACTATAAAGAAATTGTATTAATTGAGCAAAAAGTCAGGGCAAAATGGCTTTTATGCTGGATTCTTTCTTAACGATCTCTAATGCACTCAAACAGTTTCCTGTTTTTAATGTATCACACCTGAAGCTCACGCACGGATAGTTTTTATTTCATAAAGCTAAAGTGGTACAAAATTTCTTGCAAGAAGCTAAGAGATAATAAATAGTAGCGGTTCACGGTTCAAGGGTTTACGGTTTTTTATCAATTTTATCAGCTTGCCTCAAAGGCGCTAACTTGTCATGAAAATAGCTATTGCTCAGATAAATACGATAATTGGTGATTTTAAGCATAATTTTGACAAAATGATCTATTTTGCCGATAAGGCAAAAGACCTTTTATGTGATCTGGTGGTATTTCAGGAGCTGGTTATTACGGGTTATCCGCCCCGCGATCTTCTTGAAAAAAAGGATTTTGTTGATGCCAATCTTGCCTGGCTGGATAAACTTGTCGGCTCAATAGATGGTATAGGGGTTGTCTGTGGATTTGTTGACAAGAATCCGAATGATGAAGGCAAGTCCCTTTACAATGCAGCCGCTTTGTTTGAAGACGGCAAAATACTGCATAGAGCACATAAAAGACTTCTTCCGACCTATGATGTTTTTGATGAAAGAAGGTATTTTGAACCAGGCCGGTCATTCGAGGCTTTTCCGTACAAAGGACGCAGAATAGGGCTGACCATCTGTGAAGATGTCTGGAACGACAAAGACTTTTTCAGGAAAAGAATATACCATATAGATCCTTTGTCTTTGATGATAGAAGATGGCGCTGACCTTATAATAAACATATCTTCTTCTATTTTTCATGTCGGCAAAAGAGAGCTCAGGCAAAAGATGCTTGGCGCTGTGGCTGAAAAATACAGCGTTCCCATAATATATGCAAATCAGGTGGGTGGAAACGACAGTTTTATTTTTGATGGAATTAGTACTGTTTTTGATCGGAATGGAAAGGTGATTGCCAGGGGCCGTGATTTTAAAGAAGACCTTGTAGCTTGTGATTTAAAAGATTCTGAACCATCAGGTGATATGCATCCTGTTTCGGATTCAGAGAGGGAATCTCTCCTGAAAGCTCTGATTATGGGGACCCGGGACTATGTAAAGAAGTGTGGATTTTCAAAGGTAGTTGTAGGGTTGAGCGGCGGGATTGATTCTGCATTGACCGCATATATCGCTGTGATGGCGCTTGGCCCTGAGAATGTAATGGCTGCATTCATGCCGTCACAATATACTTCCGGAAAAAACTTCGATGATACAAAGGAACTGGCGGAAAATATCGGAATAGAGCTGGTGCGGATTCCAATAGACAATATCTTTAAAGAATTCCTGAACTTGCTTTCACCTTCTTTCAATGAGAGCGAGCCGGGTATTACAGAGCAGAATATACAGGCTCGAATCAGGGGCACCATTCTCATGGCTCTGTCAAACAGGTACGGTTCGCTTCTTCTTTCCACAGGAAACAAGTCAGAGGTTGCGGTTGGCTATTGCACCCTGTATGGCGATATGAGCGGAGGGCTTGCTGTAATTTCAGATGTTCCAAAGACACTGGTCTATGAACTTGCCCGCTATATAAATACAGATAAAGAATATATTCCAAAAAGAATAATAGAAAAAGCGCCTTCTGCGGAGCTAAAGCCGGATCAACTGGATCAGGATGACCTGCCGCCTTATGAAATACTTGATTCCATTTTAAAGGCATACATAGAAGACTTCAAAAGCGTTGAAGAGCTTGTTGATATGGGATTTGACAGGAAGCTTGTGAAGGATGTTATTTCAAGGATTGACAGGAATGAGTACAAGAGGCATCAGGCGGCTCCGGGTCTTAAGGTTACATCAAAGGCATTTGGTTATGGAAGGAGATATCCCATCGCCAAAAAGATTGCACCGTATAATTGCTTTTAATTAAACCTCGGGCTATGTCCGAGCGACCCTAAAGGGTTTTACAGTATGGCATGGTCGTAAGATTAAGAAATAAAATGTTTATGATAAGAGAATATTGAACGGCAGAGTAAAGTGTTTTTTGAACGTCGAACATCGAACATCCAACGTTGAACATCGAATGATGAAATCGTTTTGCTCCGCCAGTTTATAAATTGGCAGAATACCTTATTCAACATTCGATGTTGGATGTTCGATGTTGGACGTTCATCTTTCAAAACAACCCCCTATGGGCATAAATGCAACCCGTGAATGTTTACAAAATAACTTAGCGCTTATATGACACCTGATCCCTGACACCCGAAAGGAGCTAAGGCAGTGCCTTCCTTTGAACCCGTTTATATTGAAACCCATAAAAAGGGATTGCTTAAAAAAAAGATAAAAAAGGCACGAGGAATAATGAAGGCCTGCGTCCTGTGCCCCAGAAAATGTGCGGTTGACCGCCTTTCCGGCGAACTGGGCGTATGCAGGACAGGTGAGAAAGCTTTAGTATCAAGCTATCATCAGCATTATGGAGAAGAAGCACCTCTTGTCGGCAAAAACGGTTCCGGTACAATATTTTTCACCTTTTGTAATTTGCTGTGCATTTTTTGCCAGAATTACGACATCAGCCACGAGGGTAAGGGCGAAGAGGTAACAGACAGGCAGATAGCCGGCATGATGATTAATCTTCAAGATTTGGGCTGCCTTAATATCAATTTTGTTACCCCCTCCCATGTTGTGCCTCAAATACTCTCTGCCGTTGAAATTGCTGTTGAGAAAGGCCTGAATGTCCCTTTAGTTTACAATACAAGCGGATACGACAGAGTAGATACTTTAAAACTGCTTGAAGGCGTAATAGATATTTATATGCCTGATTTTAAATTCTGGGAACCTGAAGTTGCCGGGCTTACCTGCAATGCAGAAAATTATCCTGAGATTGCCCGCAAGGCGGTAATCGAGATGCACAGGCAGGTTGGAGACCTTGTTTTAGATGAATCAGGCATCGCAAGGAGGGGACTTTTGATAAGACACCTTGTTCTTCCCGGCGGCCTTGCAGGAACGCGTGATATAATGAGATTTATAGCAAATAAAATCTCGAAAAACACCTATGTAAACATAATGCCCCAGTACAGGCCATGCGGCAGAGCCTATGAAGTAAAAGAGCTTTCCGAGTCGCTTTCAATAGAAGATTTTGAAGCCGCCTTGAAAATGGCGGAAGAAGAGGGGGTTACAAGGCTGGATATGCGAAGGCGTGCTTTTGGTTTATGGTAATGTCAATGAAAACAAAACATAAAATTTAATAATAGATAAAAGAGTTAAAAAATTCAAGAGAAATATTTACCTTAGTTGAACTTAATATACGAATACGTGGAAATATTTTCCAGATCCAGATATATAGTCCCATATCATGGAAAAATTTTACATTTATCAACACTGTTAGATTTAAAGGAGCATAGAAAGTGGAATGGCAAGTCTTAACTGGAGTTTCAAGTTGTATCATCGCGCTATGTGCTTTATTTTTTACGATTTGGCAGGGGATTCAGGCTCGAAACCATAATAAACTCTCGTACAGACCGCATCTTACAACATGAACACATAGCAATGCAGATAAAGGTTTTTATGCAGTGGAGTTAATCAATAACGGATTAGGTCCAGCACTGATAGAGGATTTTTTAGTTAAG
>JAUWQK010000048.1 GCA_030611115.1 Deltaproteobacteria bacterium | reverse complement strand
TGATATATACTCCCGGCCTTTTTCGTTTCTGTATGTCAATATCGGGAACAGCTCCGCTTCAATCATGCACTTCGCAAGAGTAATAGCGAGATCACAACTGCCGCCTAAAATAAGAGCTCGATTACCTGTAAATTTCATTTTTTAATTATTCCTGTTACAACAGGTTTCATTGCATCTGAACTTCTTCTAAAAAGCCTGCACTTCATCTGATCTTTGCAGATTTCAATATCAAAGTTGTATTCACCAGGAGAAATAAATTCTTTAAACCTGAAATTTTCTATTATGTTAATTCCATCTTTTTTTAATGCTTTCAGAAAAGCATGAATTATAAGACTTCCAGGCACAACCGGATTGCCAGGAAAATGCTCTGCATAAATTCTGTCAGATGGATCAAAATAAAATGTGCCTTTAATATTCATAAAATTAAACACAGGTGGATAGGCTGAAGTCCGAAGGCTGAAGCTCCATGACAACCTTCAGTCTTCAGCCTTCTACCTTCAGCCTTCCACCTTCTACCTTCCACCTTCTACCTTCCACCTTCAGCCTTCCACCTTCAGTCTTCTACTTAATAGATTCGTAAGTAATATCACAAAGTCTGTCGAGCTCATCAATTGAAATGCTGAGCGCAGGCATAAGCACAATGACATCGCCCAGAGGCCTTATTATAAGGCCGCGCTTACGTGCTTCTTTTATTACCCTGTGACCCATCCTTTTTCCGGTAGAAAAAGGTTTTTTTGTATCCTTATCCGCAACCAGCTCTATGCCTGCCATAATTCCGCATTGACGAACATCTCCCACATTGTCCAAGGCTTTGAAGGAATGCAATCTTTGTTTGAAATGCTCAATTTTTGCCTGAAGTTTATCCAGAACTTTTTCTTCTTCAAATACTTCAAGGTTGGCTATGGCTGCTGCACAGGCAAGCGGGTTCCCCGTATATGTGTGGCCGTGGAAAAATGTTTTGAACTCTTCATATTCTCCCAAAAATCCTCTATAAATTTTCTCAGTTGTCAGCGTAACTGCAAGCGGCAGATAACCTCCTGAAATGCCCTTGGCAAGGGTCATAATATCCGGCGTGACATCTTCGTGCTCACAGGCAAACATCTTCCCTGTTTTTCCAAATCCCACTGCAACCTCATCTGCTATCATAAATATATTGTGTCTGTCGCAGAGTTCTCTGACTTTTTTTAAATAACCGGGTGGTTGCAGCAGCATGCCGGAAGCTCCCTGAACCAGAGGCTCAATCACCATTGCGGTGACTTCATTTGCATGAGTACTCATAATTTCTTCCAGTCTGCTTAAGCATTCAAGGTTGCAGCCGGGATAAGATTTTCCGAAAGCACATCTATAACAATAGGGTGACTCTGCTTTTATGGATTCAAAGAGAAGCTGTTTATACACTGAATGAAAAAGATCAATGCCTCCGACGCTAACGGAACCTATGGTATCTCCATGATATGAGTTGTGCAGGGATATGAATTTCTTCTTTTCCGGATTTCCATCTTCAGCCTGCATTTGATATTGGAATGCTATCTTAAGCGCTATCTCAACAGCAGTTGAACCACTATCTGAGTAAAATACTCTTGTTAAATTTTTGGGTGCAATTTCGACAATTTTTTTTGCATATCTGATAGCAGGAACATTGGAAAGCCCCAGCAGGGTTGAATGAGCTATCTTGTCTAACTGCTTTTTAACAGCGCTATCCAGTTCTTTCTTTCTGTGTCCGTGAACATTTGTCCATAAAGAAGAAATTCCATCAATATATTCATTTCCATAGATATCAGTTAAAGTACAACCATTTCCGCTCTCAATTATAAGGGGCTCTTCCTTCTCATAATCCTGCATCTGCGTAAATGGATGCCAGATATATTTTCTGTCATCTATCTTTAACTGCTTGTTTCGATCTTCAATTGTTTTCAATTTAAACTCCAATGCAAATATCGTAACGTCTTGGCATTGCGTAACGTTGAGCTACAGGTATGATGCATTCAAAGCAGGAAACTGTTTGAGCGCATTAGAAAGCGTTAAGAAAGAACCTTGCAGGATCTTGTTCATTGTTGATTAATGGCTTGTCAAACTGTTAATATTCTTTTCATTCGGAGCAAGTTCTTTCTTTACGATATCTTATGCGTGAGTTTTTCATGATTTGAATGTATTATATCTGTAGCGAATAAATTTCCAAAAAGCTAATACCTAAATTGAGCGATTTTTGACTCGATCTGCACCGATCTCTTGCGCATCAACGGTTCGCAAAAATCCTCGACATATCCACGGGTATGCCTCCGGTTTTTCGCAAACCTTGCTGCATCAAGATCTCAGCACATGTCTTCCCCAAAAATCGCTCAACTTAGTTGATCTTAGTAAATATTAAGCCCCATTTGTTTGATCATATCCATATCCATTTCAGCGCTTCTTCCTTTTGTGGTAAGATAATTGCCAATCATAATCCCGTTAGCACCTGCCATAAAAATCCATGACTGAAAATCACCAAGAGTTTTTTCCCTGCCGCCGCATATGGTTATGTCTTTATCAGGATTTATAAATCTGAAAATAGCTATAGATTTGAGTGCCTCCATTGGTGGAAGTAAAGATCTGTTTTCCATTCTTGTGCCCGGGATTGGATTTAAAAAATTTATTGGTATTGAATCCACATCCAGTTTTTTAAGGGTAAAAGCCAGCTCCACGCGCTGCGACCAGGTCTCGCCCAGCCCCAAAATTCCTCCGCTGCAAATCTTAAGTCCTGCTGATTTTGCTATTTTGAGTGTGCGAATATCTTCATCATATTCATGTGTAGTACAGACCTGATCAAAATAACTCCCGGCTGTTTCCAGATTGTGATGATAAGTGGCAACTCCCCTTTCTTTGAGCTTTTTTGCCACAGGGTCAGTGAGCTGCCCCAGTGATGCGCAAACTGAAAGATCTGTTTTTTTGTTTATTTCTTCTGCTGCATGCCCAATAGAATCAATCTCGCTGCCCGAAAGTGAATGGCCGCTTGTTACCATTGAATATTTTGCTGCCCCTGCTTTTTCCATTAACATGGAATTATTAAGTATTTTTTCTTTGTCTAATAATGGATAAGTTTCAATTCCGGTTTTATGGTGAGCTGACTGTGCACAAAAAGCACAGTCCTCTGAACAGCGACCGGATTTGGCATTAATAATGGAACAGGTGAAGATATTATTCTTTTTATATCTTTCTCTGATCTTATTGGCACATACAATCAGATCGATAGCGTTATCTCTTTGGATGGATAGTTCACACGCGTCTTCATAAGAAATGGGTTTTTTCGGATCTTTAATAATCTTTTCAGTTATGCTGATTAATGTTTTATCGAACATGGTTTTTCCGTAACTATTTAGAACGTTAAAAAAGACTTTTTTGACAGGATTAACAGGATATTCAGAATTAAAGCATCAAAACTCATCTTGTTATTCTGCCATAATTATTTAAAAGGGCTGATGAAATTTGCTATATACAGTGGGGAATTAAATGTCAACCTCTCTATTTAAAATGGGTTTACAATTAAAAGCATTTTTATTAGTTTATAAAAAGGTAACTACTCAGGTGGATAGACTGAAGGCTGAAGGGGTCAGAAGAGCACGATTGCCGTACTTCGACGTAAATATCTGATTCTTGCATCAAACATGGCTTCAAAATGCGCTTTTTCCTAACAGTCTTCAGCCTTCGGACTTCAGCCTATTCACCTGATTAGTTACAAATATTGAAAAAAGAGTGATGAAAAAAAGGAATTAAAGAGAACGGAAAATTCTACTTGGGGGAATAGGGGCTGTTAAAAAATAGCTTGATCAGATCTTGAAATGGATGTATCGGTTATTAATGCATAATAATAACCGATGAAATGGATAAATTGCATGAATTTGGCACCTGAGCAAATAATTGAAATCTTGATTGAGTCCAACTTCTGGCGGCAGGATCAAAATGTCGGCATTGAACGGACAAATTACCTGAACAGGTTGTCAGACTTGGCACAAGAGGGCATGGCTGTAACCATCGTGGGTCCCCGCAGGAGCGGAAAATCGACTATAATGTATCAACTAATCAAGAGGCTGATTGACGGAGGCGTCCCACGGGAAAATACATTACATGTTAATTTCGAAGATCCCCGGTTCTATGGGGAACTGAATCCGCAATTTATGTCAAAGCTTTTCGATGCCTACATGATGATTTTAAGGCCAAAAGGAAAGGTTTATATCTTCCTTGACGAGGTGCAAAACGTCGCCGGCTGGGAAAGATTCGTCCGTTTTTTAGTAGATCAGCAAAGGCACGCAATCTATATCACGGGATCTTCCTCGATCCTTCTCAGCAAAGAACTTGGTACGCTTCTCACCGGCCGGCATCTTGATTCGACGATTTATCCACTCAGTTTTGGCGAATTCCTTTTCTTTAAAGGTATTAAATTGAATAATCAGCTTGACCTGTTGAGCCAAAAGACAAAAATCAGGCGGTTGGTCGGTGAATATATGAGATGGGGAGGTTTTCCGGCCGTTGTTTTGGGGAAGAACAAGCAGGAGATATTGCTTAATTACATGGGCAATATTCTGAGCCGTGACATTATTGAGAGATACAATATCAAGAAGGTTAACAATCTAAAAACACTTTCAAAGTATTATATGACAAACTGTGCCTCTCTTATATCTTTCAACAGCATAAAGGGCTTTATAAATATGCCTGTTGATACTGTTGAAAGATATTCTGAATACTTAAATAATGCATTCCTGTTTTTCTACCTCAAGAGATTTTCTTATTCTTTGAAAGAGCAGGAAAAGAATCTCCGCAAAGTATTTTGTATTGATAGCGGCTTGAGGAATGCCGTATCAATGGGATTCAGTGAAGACCGGGGCAAGGTGCTGGAAAATATCGTTTTTCTAAAATTTTCGCAAAAAGGGAACGAAGTATATTACTGGAAGGACAAACAGGGCTATGAAGTCGATTTCATTGTCGTTGAAGGAGGGAAGGTAACCGGTGTCTATCAGGTATCATATAGCGTGAGAGAGGCCAGAACCAAGACAAGAGAAACCAATGCCCTGATAAGAGCCCTTATATGTTTTGATCTGAAGGAAGGTACTATAATAACGGAAAATCAAGAGATGGAAGAAACGCTGAAGGGATTTCGAATAAGGTATATGCCTGTATGGAAATTTCTTTTAAGTTGATATCAAACGGTATTCTCCTGATTCGTGAAAATCCCCGATGTTGGCATATTTATCAAGCAGCATATGTGCACCGCTGGTGCAGACACTGGTAATACGGTTATTGAGTAATGACTACTAAAGATCAATTATTATTATATCTGAAAGAAAATCAAGGGAATTGGGTTTCCGGTGAGCTTATAAGCAACAATCTATCAGTAAGCCGCTCTGCTATATGGAAGCATATCCGCAAGTTAAAAGAAGAAGGCTATGTTATAGAATCTGCCCCGAAAAAGGGATATCTTCTCAGCAAAGCTTCAGATCCGATCACGGCTGAAGAAATAAGGGAAGGTCTTTGCACCAAAGTTTTTGGAAAGAAAAATATTATTTATTCGAAGGAAACTGATTCGACAAATACAAGGGCAAAAGAACTTGCAGCGCAGGGAGCCCCTGAAGGAACTCTAATTATTGCGGAAAAACAGACAAAAGGAAGGGGCAGAAGAGGAAGAAACTGGTTTTCACCTTCAGGAGGTGGAATTTATTTTTCTCTTATCCTGAGGCCGGCCATATCACCTGGTGAAACCCCGAGAATAACGCTGATGACCGCCGTTGTTTTAGCTGAAACCTTGATTTCCATGATGAAATTAAAATTAAGAATCAAGTGGCCTAATGACATTCTTGTAAATGGAAAGAAGCTGGCCGGTATTCTTACCGAGATCAGCACTGAAATGGATGCAGTAAATTATATCGTTGTTGGTCTTGGATTGAATGTAAATAATCTATTCGAAAATTCTCCTCAAGATATAAAGAAAAGTGCGACTTCGATTTTAATAGAAACCGGAAACAGGGTCCCAAGAATCAAATTCATTCAAAACTACTTGAAATTGTATGAACAATATTACAACATGTTTAAGAAAAACAATTTTGAGCCAATTATGAACCGATGGCGGGAACTTGCAGACATCATAGGAAAGCAAATCAGAGTTGACGTTATAGGTAAAACTCATACTGGAAAAGTAATTGATGTCGATAATGACGGGGTGTTAATACTGAAAGACGATCAGGGGAGGCTGCAAAGGATTTTTTCAGGTGATGTAACTCTGGCAAGGCAACTTCCTGCAAGTTCATTGTAGTATAAAGCTTTTTCTTTGCGCCCCCGCTTCAGGCAGCCATTGGCATATATGTCGCACTTTTTTTTCAGAACCTTTACTGCCGCCATTGCCTGCTTATCTGTCAACAGGTTACTTTCGATGATTTTTTTTAAGGACTGAATACGATACCTGTCCAGACCGGAAGATCTGGAAAGCTGGTCGGCATGACCGCCCCTTTTTATTATCAGTGGAGTATTTATAAGATATACAGGGTATCTGCAACTTACCCTGAGCCACATATCATAGTCTTCGCAGGCCGGCAGGGTTTCATCAAACATGCCTGTTTTTTCAAAAAGACTGCGTCTTATCATTACTGCCGAAGGGCTGACAAGGCACAGATAAAGTGAATGTTCGAAAATATCTCCGGACAACTTCTTGTGCCGCTTTTTAGGATTGACCCTGATACCGTTTCTTATCCATTTCTCTTCTGTCTGGCAAATCAGAGCATCAGGATTTGCATTGAAAAAATCAACTTGTGTTGACAGTTTTTGCGAAAGCCAAAGATCATCTGAATCTAAAAAAGCAATAAACTGCCCTGATGCCGAAGCTATGCCCTTGTTTCTTGCTGAGCTCACTCCTTTGTTATCCTGCCTTAAAATAACAATGTCTTCTTTATACGAATTCAGGATACCCTGAGTGTTGTCAGTTGACCCGTCATCTACAACAATCAGCTCAAAATCCGTAAAATCCTGTGCCAGCACTGAATCTATAGTCTCTTTAAGTATCCAGCCGCGATTATATGTGGGGATTATTACGCTTACCAGTGGATTTTCTTTTTTCTTGTACATTCTAAATGCCTATACAAAAAAACGCTCAAGTTGAGCGATTGTTGAGTTTGCTGGAGATGCAAGTCGAAGAGCATGAAGCCATAGTATGCTATTGCGAATGCGCTTCAACGCAGCAGATTCGGCAAAATCGGCGATCTCTCAAGGCATTTTATCGTAACTGCGGACAAGAACTTCTCTTGGTTTTACACCATCTGAAGGGCCGACAACACCCTCTTTCTCCATTATTTCTATAATTCGTGCCGCCCTGTTATATCCTATACGCAAATGGCGCTGTATCATAGATATGGAGGCCTGGCCTGTTTTGGTAATAAGCGCTATAGCCTCGTCATATTTTTCGTCATATTCAAGATCTTCAGATGAGGCTTTTTCTTTTTCAGATTCAGTTATTACTGCATGATCATATTCCGGGGTTTTCTGTTCTTTCAAAAACTCAGTTATTCCGGCAATCTCTTTTTCTGAAATGTATGCACCATGTACGCGCTGAAGCTTGGCTGTTCCCGGAGGCAAAAAAAGCATATCTCCATTTCCCAGAAGATTTTCCGCACCATTTGTATCAATTATTGTCCTTGAATCTGTTTTGGAAGAAACCTGAAAGGAAAGGCGTGTCGGGAAATTAGCCTTTATTATTCCTGTAAGTACATCCACTGAAGGCCTTTGGGTCGCAAGTATCAAATGTAAGCCGGCAGCTCTTGCCATTTGCGCGAGCCGTGTCAATGCGACCTCAACGTCTCTCGAAGCAACCATCATCAAATCAGCCAGCTCATCAATAATTATAACAACATACGGTAGTTTTTCAGGACCATTTTCTTCTTTTGTTTTTCCTTTTTCCCTATCTATTTTTTGATTATACTGTTTTATATTTCGCGTCTTTTTTTCTGAAAGCAACTCATATCTTTTTTCCATTTCATGTACAGCCCAGAAAAGAGCATTGGTTGCTTTTTTTACATCTGTAACCACAGGAGTAATAAGATGTGGAATCCCATCATAGCTTGAAAGCTCTATCCTTTTCGGATCTATCATTATAAGTTTTACTTCATCGGGATTTGCTTTGAACAACAAACTGCAAATCATGGCATTCAGAGCCACGCTTTTGCCTGTGCCGGTTGCGCCTGCAATTAAAAGATGCGGCATTTTATCCAGTTCCGCAACTACCGGGTTTCCTATTATATCTTTGCCAAGACAGATTGTAAGCTTTGACTTTGATTTTTCAAAGTTATTTGAAATAATAATTTCTTTTAGTCTTACTGTTTCTCTTGTCTCATTAGGCAGCTCAATACCGATAGCCGCTTTCCCCGGGATCGGTGCTACAATCCTGATGCTTGTCGAGCGAAGAGCGAGAGCAAGATCGTCAGTAAGTCCGACTATTTTGCTAATCTTTATTCCTGGGGCAGGTTCATATTCAAAAGTTGTAATAACAGGCCCCGGCAAAATAGTAGCGACTTTTCCTTGTACACCAAAGTCTTCAAGTTTCTTTTCAAGCAGTTTCGACTGCATTCTTAGATTTTTATCATCAGCAGAGGTGGTTTTTATTTCAGGATTTTCAAA
>JAUWQK010000028.1 GCA_030611115.1 Deltaproteobacteria bacterium | reverse complement strand
AGTGGTCTTAAATTCCGTGAGCATGGAATCATATGAAGCCCAGTACTCAATGTCACTTTGCACTTCAATTTCAAGGTGTGGTACCTGCCTTTCTGCACTGGAAATCTTCCGGAAGATTACATCAATGGTACCAAAAGGTGTCAAGAAACGCTTTTCCGTTGTTCCCTTCCTGTTCACTTTTGTGGACAAGACCACAAACGGTATGTTTAAATGAATATTGTGCATCAAGTGCCTCTCTTTTTGTTGGAGTACATCCTTATTCGTCAGTTCCAATTTGTATGTATGCAACTTTTATTCCAGGAAAGGGACTTTTATAATTTAATAGTATAGGAATTTCCATTTTATGGTCAATTTTATTAATAGGTTTTGTAGGGGCGCCCCTTGTGGTCGCCCTAATCGAATCAGGGCGATCACAAGGATCGCCCCTACGAAAAAACAATATAATTACACACTAAAAGCTCGCCCGATAGGGCGCTAATTTAATAGTATAGGAATTTCCATTTTATCGAATATTAAATCAATAGGTTATAAAAAGTCCGCCCGAAGGGCGCTAATTTAAAATAAAATCAATTATGGAGGATGCATGGACTATAAGAAGACACTCAACCTTCCGGTTGCAAAGTTTCCCATGAAAGCTAATCTATCTAAGCGTGAGCCTGACCAGTTGGAATCATGGAAGGAGAGCTGTTTATACGATAAAATAAGAAATGCTTCCAAAGGGCGGGAAATGTTTATCCTGCATGATGGCCCTCCTTATGCAAATGGTAATATTCATATTGGCACGGCTCTTAATAAAATTCTGAAAGATATTATTGTGCGTTCACGTCAGATGTCCGGTTTTGATGCTGTTTATGTGCCGGGCTGGGACTGTCATGGGCTTCCTATTGAGCATAATGTTGACAAGAAGCTTGGATCTAAGAAAAAAGATATTTCTCAGACAGATTTTCGCAGATTATGCAGATCATATGCAGAAAAATATGTTGATATCCAGCGTGAAGAGTTCAAGCGTCTTGGCGTTATGGGTGAATGGGACAATCCCTATTTGACGATGAATTACAATTATGAATCCATAATTGCACGGGAGTGTTGCAAGTTTGCTCTGGATAACAGTCTTTTCAGGAGCAAAAAACCTATACACTGGTGTTGCAGTTGCAAGACAGCTCTTGCGGAAGCGGAAATCGAACATCATGACGAGCCTTCACCCTCTATATTTGTTAAATTTCCTTTAATAGACGATCCTGGTATTACCGCGTTGAAAGATAAAAAGGTCAATTTGATTATATGGACTACAACGCCCTGGACATTACCTGCAAATCTTGCCGTGGCGCTTCATCCTGATTTTGTTTATGCAGTTGTTGAAACAGGAGATGATGAGGTCTTTATTCTTGCAAAAGATCTTGTTGACAGTTGCATGAGAATTTTTGGCATTTCTGATTTTTCCATAATCGCAGAGATTGATGCTAAAAAGCTTGAGCATAAAAAATGCCGTCATCCTCTCTATAACAGGGAATCCCTTATTATCCTTGCTGTGCATGTCACACTGGATGCAGGGACCGGATGTGTTCATACTGCTCCCGGGCACGGGCGTGAGGATTATGAAATTGGGCTCTTATATGATCTGGAACCTTATTCTCCGGTAAATGAAAAAGGCTGTTTTACTGATGATGTTGAGTTCTTTAAAGGCCAGTTCGTATTTAAAGCCAATAATGGTATTATTGATAAATTGAAGGAGACCGGGGCTCTTGTTGCCCAGGAATCAATTTCGCATTCCTATCCGCACTGCTGGCGTTGCAAGAAGCCCGTTATATTTAGAGCAACTCCGCAGTGGTTTATATCCATGGACAAAACAGGCCTGAGAGAGAAAGCTCTTGATGAAATAGACAGGGTTGAATGGATTCCTGCCTGGGGTAGAGAAAGAATTCACGGAATGATTAAAAATCGACCGGACTGGTGTGTGTCCAGGCAGCGGGCATGGGGTGTGCCTATAACTTTATTTTATTGTGAAAAATGTGAGTCTGTATTCATAAATCATGAAACAGTAAATAAAATTTCAGAGCTTTTTGAAAAACATGGAGCAGATATCTGGTTTGAAAAACAAGCCGAAGAATTTCTTTCGCAGGACGCTGTGTGTCAACAATGCGGGCATAATAAATTTGTTAAAGAAACAGATATTCTGGATGTCTGGTTTGATTCCGGAGTGAGCCATGCGGCGGTTTTAGAACAGCGCTCGAATTTAAAATGGCCTGCTGATCTTTATCTCGAAGGAAGTGATCAGCACAGGGGCTGGTTTCACAGCTCACTTTTAACAGCCGTTGGTACAAGAGGCAGGGCTCCTTACAAGTCGGTATTAACTCATGGTTTTGTTGTTGATGCAAAAGGAAGAAAGATGTCCAAATCCATTGGGAATGTTATTGCTCCAAAGAAAGTTATTGATAGATATGGAGCTGAAATTCTTCGTCTATGGGTTTCTGCATCTGATTACAGGGATGATATAAGGATTTCTGAAAACATCTTAAAACAATTAAGCGATTCATACAGGCGGATCAGGAATACCTGTAGATTTATGTTGGGTAATTTATATGATTATGATCCGAAAACAGACAGTGTGTCATATGAGTCAATGCCTGATATTGACAAGTTTGCTTTGCACAAGCTGCAGGGACTCATTGAGAAAACCCTGAAAGCCTATGAAACTTTTGAGTTCCATGTTATATACCATGTGCTTCACAATTATTGTACTCTCGATCTTTCTGCTTTTTATCTGGATATTCTTAAAGACAGGCTTTACACATCACCTCCGCAATCAATTGAACGAAGAAGTGCTCAGACCGTAATACATACAATACTGGATTCTGTTGTAAGGATTATGGCTCCCATACTTTCTTTTACGGCAGAAGAGGTTTGGGAGTTTATGCCGGATATCAAAGAAAAAGAATTCAGCGTTCATCTTTCTTCTCTGCCAAAAGCAAATGAGAGCTGGAAAAATGAAAAACTGGCGCAAAAATGGGAAGCTATAATCAGGGTAAGAGGTGAAGTGACAAAAGCTCTTGAAGAGGCAAGAGCAAAAAAGAAAATAGGGCATTCTCTTGATGCAGTTGTTACAATCAGTGCAAATGAAGAACTGTATGAAGAACTGTATGCTTATGAAGAAGACTTGAGAACCATATTTATTATTTCAGGAGCTTCTCTTGTTAAAGGAGAAAAATTAGATAAAGCTTATAAAAGCACGGATATCGAAGGACTTGATATACTCGTTGAGCCGGCGAGTTCTGATAAATGTGAACGCTGCTGGATACACGATCCTTCCGTCGGCTTAAATTCTGAGCGCCCAACTATTTGCAGCCGGTGTGAAAAGGCGCTGGAGGAAGCTGGAATAATTGCAACAATTTAGCCTTTTGAAAAAGAGTTTGACAGGATTTACAGGATATTCAGGATTTAAATTAAAGAAACTTTTCCTGTTAATCCAAATCTAAATCCTTATACCTTGATACACACCTTCTTCATGTTGTGATTATATTTTATGATTTACTGGATAGCTACAATGAGAGTTGGCTTTGTTTTTGCATTTTAAATAAAATCTTGTTTATCCTGTTATCCTGTCAGATTCTTTTTCAAAAGGTTAAATTGTTACGACTAAATTACTGGGGTGGTTGAAAATGGTTCGCAATCTTGAGAAGAGTATTTTGATAATTCAGTGTAATTCTGTGAAAATCCGTGGTAAATTATTGTGTTTTTTTGTAGGAAATCGCATTGCTGACCATAGCCTTTGCCCAGGAGGGGGTGCCAAGGGCATGAATATGGGTGTATGTGGCGAGTACATTTTTATAACATAAGCCGTCTTTTTTATTAATAAAGCCGTTCCCTCTTTTCATGTTAAAAACCAGATCCTTATCATTCCCTTTCCACTCAAGAACAAACGAATAGTGAAACTCATGCCCCCTGATTTCGCTTCCCTTCTTGAAATACTTGTTCTCTCTTTCAACTGAAATAATTGTGTAGCCGTGCCCTTTTGGTTTTTTGGAAAGACCGAATACAACAGGCAGAACTCCTGCCATTTGATATGATTTGTTGTCAAGAACAAGTTCTTCTCCCAGATACATCAACCCCCCGCATTCCGCATATATCGGCAGGCCGTCTTCGGCTAATGCTTTTAACTCATTCCTGAATTGCTCGTTTTCTGTTAATTCTTTAGCATGGGTTTCAGGAAAGCCGCCACCGATATAGAGAGCATCTATAGGTGGTATTTTATTTGTTTTAAGCGGGCTTATAAATACTGTTTCTGCACCTGCTGCAACAAGCGCATCAATATTCTCAGGATAGTAAAACTGAAAAGCTGAATCTTTAATTATGCCTATCCTTACTGATTTCGGATTTCGGATTTCGGATTTCGGATGCGTGATTGCTGATGGCCGTTGAAAAGAAACATCGCAAGCAATTTTGGCTAATGCGTCAAGATCTATATAGCTTTTTGCCATTTTTAAGGCGGCATTTATTGAATCATTTGCCCATTCATGTTCTGGCGTGGGTATAAGACCCATGTGCCGTTCAGGGAAATTTTGCTTGCCAAGTTTGGGTACAGCGCCCAGAACCGGTATCCCGCAGTAGTTTTCAATACTTTTGCGAACAATATTTTCATGCCTTGGTCCTGCAACCCGGTTTAATATTACGCCTTTGATTGTTACAGTCGGATCGAATTTAATGCACCCATAAACAATGGCTGCCATGGTTCGTGTACTCTTTGTGCAATCTAAACACAAAATTACAGGCAGATTGAGAAGTTTTGCAAGTTCAGCAGTGCTGGTACTTCCCTCTGTATCAAGGCCATCGTAAAGTCCGCGATTTCCTTCAATGACCGCGATATCGCTTTTTAATGTATGGGTATAAAATGAATTGAGGATTTGTTCTTTACTGACAAGGAAGTTGTCAAGATTATAGCATGGCCGGCCAGCCGCCATAGCAAGCCAGCCAGCATCTATATAATCCGGACCTTTTTTAAAAGGAGCAACATTTTTTTTGAGATTTTTCCACGCAGCAATTATGCCTATTGACAGTATTGTTTTCCCTGATCCGCCTCGCAGGGCTGCAATAACAATTCCGGGGAAACCTTTACCGTCCTGCTGCATTATAAATTATAGTTTTATTCATTTTCTTCGGTGGCGTGTTGCTTCCCGAGGCCTTTGAGGCCAATCATCGTGGTGCTTCCGCTGGACCAGTACTCAAGGATTTCTTCTCTTACCATTTGATTTACAACCTTCTTGACGTCTCTCATTTTTTCGTCAGGAAGCATTTTATAGTAATCTTTAAGATAAAATTTTGTTTTGCCCTTTTTTTTCTTAAGAGCCGCTACAATAGTATCTTTTGCTGTTTGGTCATCTATTGTTAGAGCCATTATTAAGCCTCATAATTTTTTATTACCGGAGGTAAACATATGCTCACCTCCGGCTTATTGATTAATGTAATTAGAACTTAAAGTTTGTTGTATGACGCCATGTGTAATAGGCGGAATCTCGGAAATCATCAATAAGATGATGTGTGAATTCAAGCTCACATTTCTCAAAGAATTTTTCCCAGCCGATTCTTTCCGCCCAGTCGCCCATACGCTCGTACTTATTGGCATCATTTGCATAAGCATCAACCATTCTCTTGATTGTATCTGTCATGGTTGGCCAGCGAGGCTGTTCATTTGGTATAAATGCCACAACGCACTTGGAGAACTTGGGAGCGGATATCCTGTTGGAAATCTTACCGCCTGCCATGAGAACTATTCCGTCGCCTTCTGTGTCTGCAAGAGGCATTGATGGGCACATTGTGTAACAGTTACCGCAGTACATGCATCTACTCGCGTTAACTGCAACACTGTTTAGCTTTTGTCCTTTAAACTCGACTTTGGTCGGTTTGATTGCCGCGGTAGGACATGCTGCAACAGCCAGAGGAACCTCGCACATTTTGTCCAGATATTCATGGTCTATTAAAGGCGGTTTGCGGTGATATCCGAGGATTGCGATATCCGAGCAGTGAACAGCACCGCACATGTTAAGACAGCATGCCATTGAAACGCGGAGTTTAGCAGGCAGCTTCATATCTGTAAACTGGTCAAAAAGAACATCCATGGTTGCCTTTACTGTGCCTGATGCGTCGGTTGCCGGTGTATGGCAGTGAACCCATCCCTGGGTATGCACGACGTTGGTAATGCCGGCGCCGGTACCGCCAATAGGGAACTTGTTGCTTCCTGCAGCAAATTTTCTGCCGGCAAGATCCTGCTTTAACGGTTCAACTTTATCCTTGCTGTCCACCATGAATTCAATGTTGTTTCTGGTGGTGAACCTGAGATATCCGTCGCAATGTTTATCAGCAATTTCGCATGCCTCGCGGAGTAGTGTGATGCTCATGAGACGAGCAGCACCGACTCTTACAGTATAGACTTCATCGCCTGTTTCAGAAACATGCACCAGAACGCCTGGTTCCAGGATTTCATGATATAGCCATTTACCCTTATTTGCTGCAATAACCGGAGGGTAAAATTTATCAAACTTTTGTGGACCGATGTCGGTTATTCTGTTTTCCATCGGTTTATCAGGATTATAGCCTGAAGATATAAATGCCATGGTATTTTCCCCCTATCTCTGATGGTGTTTTCTAAATTCGTCGATATCACGTGTCCATCCGCCTGGAACTTCATCTTCTCTCCAGAAAATATATGGGTTGGCACGAGGTTCTTGAACATGCTGCGGAATCGGTTTTAACTCGCATTTCTCAAGCATCTTCTGCAAGCCCTGACGTTTGATTAATTCGCCTACACGCTCTCTGTTCTTGCCTTCTTCCATCCAGTAGTCCCAGACTTTTTCAATGATTTCATGGAGTTCATCATAAGGCTCTTCAGTTTTTACAAAAGGAACAAGCAGAGTGGCAATCTGTGCACCATCAAGAATCGGGGCTTTTGCGCCACAAAATATAGATAGGCCCTTATCTGCGCCTACTCTAAGAGCTCTGGGCATTACGTTGATGCAGTGCATACATCTGCTACATTCTCTGGTGTTGATCTCGAGTTTGCCACCTTCATATCGCATGCAGCCTGTTGGACAAATATCGATAACTTCTTTCTGGATATCAAACGGACCCCAGTCACGGCCAGCATGAGCTCCTGCATTTGAAGGAATTTCACCGCCCACATAAGCCTTTACTGCTTCCTGGTCAATACGGATATCATCGCGCCATGTGCCAATAAAGGACAAGTCTGAACGCGCAATAGATGCAACACAGCAGTTGGGGCATCCGTCAAATTTGAATTTAAACTTATAGGGAAAAGCAGGACGATGAAGTTCATCCTGATATTCTATGGTCATGTAATGGCACATCGCCTGTGTATCGAAGCAGGCATATTCACAGCGTGAAGTTCCAAGACAGCAGGAAGGAGTTCGCAGGTTACCACCGGAGCCGCCAAGGTCTGTGTTCATATTGTGGGTCAGCTCCCAAAAGATTTCTTCCAACTGGGGTGTTGTTGTACCGATAAGAACGATATCACCGGTAGCGCCATGCATGTTGGTCATACCGCTGCCGCGCAGATCCCAGATATCCATAAGATCGTTCAGAAATTTGGTTGAATAGTATTTGCCGGAAGGCTGGTTTACGCGGACAGTGTGGAAATGAGCAACGCCCGGGAACATCTCAGGCTGATCGCAGTATCTTCCGATAACACCACCACCATAGCCGAACACACCGACTATTCCGCCGTGTTTCCAGTGAGTTCTTCCATGTTTGTATGAAAGCTCAAGCACTCCCAGAAGATCATCACAGACATCCTGGGGTATCTGGTAGTCCAAACCCTTTTCATTCTTTGCCCTTGACTCGGCCTCCAGCTTTATATCAGATACAAAGCTTGGCCACGGACCAGATTCTAGCTGGTCAATCATAGGGGTATCGTGTTTTGCCATAGTCTTACCTCCATTTTTTGTAATAATTAACCATACTGACTCTATAAATAATAATCACTTTCCCATACGGGCCTCTTACGTTCACCTCCTCTCAATTCGACATGGTAAGTTTTTTTTGATATCTTATTGATTTTATAAATTTATTCTTATAGTTATATATAGATAACCATTTAAGTTTATGGATATATAACTAATCTTGTTCTTTGTCAACAAAAAAGGAATGTAAGGGTATATATTAGATAAGTTGTACAGTTACAAAAATATGTTGCGGTCTTTTTACACTTTATATAGATGACAGGACACCACCATCAACTATCTTTAGGGCTCGCTAAAAAATAATGGTTCAAAAAAACATGAAAAATAAGAAACTGTCGGGCTTAAAGCAAAAAAGAGAACAACTGGTCTCCATAATAAATGGTTTCAACTCTCTGATAGTTGCATTTTCGGGTGGAGTTGACAGCACCTTTTTACTTGCCGTTGCTCACAAATTGCTGAAAAAGAATGTGGTAGCCATATCAGCAACCTCACCTATACATCCATCACGGGAAATAGAATATTCAAAAAAATTTGCCGATAAACTTGGAATTAAGCACATTCTACTTAAATCAAGGGAAATAAATCATTCCGGCTTTATGGCCAACAAAAAAGACAGATGCTACATATGCAAAAAACTTCTCTTTGAGGATATTTTAAAAATTGCCTCAGAAATGGGCATTACCCTTATCGCCCACGGTGCCAACTTAGATGACCTTGATGATTTCCGGCCCGGATTTTCGGCTGCAGAAGAAATGGGTGTTATTGCTCCATTGATTGACGCAGGACTTTCAAAAGATGATATCCGCTTGCTTTCAAAAGATATGAATTTATCCACATGGGATAAGCCTGCAATGGCATGTCTTGCCACCAGAATTCCCTATGGAACTCCCTTAACTCAAAAAGCACTGACTATGATAGAACAAGCTGAAAATACCATAATAGATCTTGGTTTTAAGAGTTGTCGTGTAAGGTGTCACGGAAAAGTTGCAAGAATAGAGATTGACCCTGTTGATTTTGAAAAAATATTAAATGAAAAAATCAGGCTGGTGATTAACAATAAATTAAAGGCATTAGGTTTTTCTTATGTAGCGTTGGATATGGAAGGCTATGTCAGCGGAAGTTTGAATATAATCCTAAAAGGACATCGTTCGATAACAGCAGAAGAAGTGCGTTGAAAATTGGACATTAGGCTGGTTTGGGCTTTAAGGTTCAAGGTTCCAGATTCATGGTTCGCTCATACATTATGTAATTTATTACATAAAAAATGTGTAAAAAGGAAGTTTATTTCCCATTTTTTGGGCAAACATAAAAGCCGGCATCCGGCAGGTAAAATATAAATAGCATGGAATATCCAATAGTTATCAAAAATAATTTTATTGAAAAAAATGGCATAATAATTGCATTTAATTAAAACAAATTCAATATCAATTAAGAAAAAGCCAAACCAGTTGAGAAACTGGCCCGGAAAACCGCGGGTCCTAAAAAAAAGGATAGCCGGGTTGCCTTAAATGATTATAAAAGGCGGCCCGGCTTTTTTTTTGGATTGTTCTGCTTCAAAGTAAGCCACGCAATTCTTTTTCGCCCTGATGATCAACGTTAGCAGGTGCTGTTTAAGGAACGCGGAAAAAATAAAATATCCCAGTCGGATTAATACTCGGACAAAATAATGCTAACCAACCAGCTCAAAAGTATGGCTCAACCGGAACTGGTGTGGTCAGTTTTCATAATTTTTCAAATTATTCGCAATATTTTTCAGATTGAGCTGTGAAAAATAAAATTTTAGGTAGTATATTAATTTTGAATTGTATCTTGTTGGTTTTTGCTTTAAATGA
>JAUWQK010000105.1 GCA_030611115.1 Deltaproteobacteria bacterium | reverse complement strand
TTATCGTCAAAACGCGGGCACTTTTTACAATGTTCATAAAATTTCAAAGGGGCCTGACACTCAAATTCAAGTACATGAATCATTCCTGTTATACCGCTTTTCATTAAAAACTCCTTTATGGTTTTTTATTTTGTCTAATCTATATTAGTTATACTAATAAATCAACCCAAAAAAATTAACCTATTTAATTTTCAACCATAATAACCTTGCTAACCCCGGCCCTGGATTTTTCCATTGGGAAGGCATTTCAGATGTCAGATAAATCACATCACCGGCACGAATACTATAAACCGCCTTCCCTAATTTCATCTGCAATTTCCCTGACAATAGATATCCTATCTCCTCACCTTTATGAATGAAAAAATGGGATGGCAGGTTTTTACCAGGCGGTATTTCGATGCGATATGGCTCAGCTTTTGGCTCGAAATCTACAGGAGTTAGAAGTTTTGCATAGATGCTTCCTTCGGGCAAATCCGGAAATTTTATCTCAACAGCTTCACCTGATGGAAAGATTACACGATTTTCAATGTCCGCTGATCCTTGAAAAAATGAACTTACCTCAACAGAAAGAACTTCCGCTATTTTAAGCAGCGCCGGCAGTGATGGATATATCAAGTCACTTTCAATTTGT
Source organism: Deltaproteobacteria bacterium (assembly GCA_030611115.1). Next base: position 4,921 of record JAUWQK010000105.1, on the reverse strand, counting down.
GATATTGTACTTGGTGTTACCCCAACGAGTTTAGAAAGTTCCGTCTGTGATAACCCTTGTTTTGTACGAAGTTCCTTCAGACGTATTCCCAGATCTATTCCGCTTTTTGTACGCATTTCTGAATCAAATGTAATATTAAGGTCTTTACTCCAGTAGTTAAATGGTTTGTTAAGAGTTTCAATATTACGATTTTCAGCTTTAAGAATGGTCAGAGATGTTTTTCCTCTTTTTACAGACAGCTCAATTGCAACTTGAGCTATCTGGTTGATTTGTGCTCTGATGCGTGGGGAATGAGCTTTTTTTTCGATGATCCAATATGCAATGGTGTTTAGCTCATAAAGACGCGGGCAGGAATGTGAGTAAAAGTTTATAATATGCTCTTCTCCTTCCCATAGTTTTTGCATTCCGGTAAGACTTTCAAAGACAAACCTTACGTCTCCATGCAGATTTTTATGAATACCATAGAAGGCATCCATTACCTTGTCTACATTTCTCGGTTCTTCAACCCTTACAATTTGACATGGCCATTCTGATTTTTTATTGTAGAAATTAGAAAAGACTTCGGAGCCGGCCCCTTTGCCATATGTAAAGCAGTCCAGAATAGTCAGATTCTCATATTCGGCCAGAGAGCCTAATTTTTCTAAAAGATTTCTTGGAGAGCGGTCAAAGCTGACATAGATGAGAGGTTTATTTTGAGCCTGTGATGCTTGTATGAAATTTAAACAGAATACCGATGCCAGACTCCCTGCATCATCATACCATACCACATTATCTCCGATAAAAAGACCTCCCAATAAACGATCAAGCTGGCCTACACCGGAAGCTATGCGAAGTCTATTTGGATTCATTTTACTATCTCACATAAAAACTCATTAATTTTATAACAATTCACGGTTGTCGGTTTACAGTCTTATGTTTTGATCAACTGTTAACTGTGAACCGTAAACCATTACGATTTTGGTACGCCTGGCAGGATTCGAACCTGCGACCTACGGATTAGAAGTCGATTTAACCTATTGGTATGAATGTTAATATTTTCAACATATTGTATTCACGCGCATTTCCGACGACATTTTTGGTTTTGTTTGGAAATGTTTGTTAACTTTTGATCTTTACAATGTCAGGTCAGAACGCGAGCTCATGTCCACACTGCCTCTTCGATTGGACTGGCTGTGGTTTTTGGACTACGACTTAGATGATGAGATCCCAAACCACAGTGCGTTAAGTAAGGCTCGTCCCCTATGGGGGGCTCGACCTTCCAGTGTTTTTTTGAAAGAATCGTCATCCAATGCGTGCAAGCCGGCCTTGTAGCCTGAACCCTGTTTTTCCAACATCCATTCTTTAATTTTAAAGCCTAAATCTTCATCTCCATCCGGTATAATGCTCATAACCATTTTCTCATCAGGATAATATTCCCAAACCCTCTCAATTGCCTTTTTCCAGTATTTTTTGTTGAGCTTCAGTGATCTTTTGAACAACCCCTGAAATTTTCTAATTCCATCTTCTCTTGTCAACTGAAATCTGATTATTGACCTCCGACCTCTGTCTTTTCCCGACTCCCGACTCCCGACTCCTGAGCCCTGAACCCTGTCTTTTTCAATCGGCAGAAGACCACTCCTGAATACCCAATACAAACCTATCTTATAAAGCAGAGAAGAATCATTGGGCCGTAAATATTGCGCCATCTGAAATGCCTTATCTACCTTGGGCAGCCATTCACTATAATATCTGCTGCCTTCATAATCCTTATACGAATAACCCACACCAAGATCATACCAGTATATTCCATTAACTGGATTTAACGATATGGCTTTTTCCAAATTGGCTATGATTTCTTCATTATGCTCGATCCGCGAATCCTCGCTTTCAACAGGCAATCTCATATAATAATGCGCCAGATTATAATAATATTCGGCATTCGAAGGGTCATATTCTATTGCTTTTTTTATATCTTCGAAAGGCGGATTTCTATCTCTGTTTAAGGTAGAGTTCAATTCAGTGGAGCAATAGGCTTCGGCTGCAAAATGTCCGGTAATCTTATTTAACATTAAAAATCCGGCCAATATAACAAACATAACCAATACTATTGCCGGAAAGCGGCCTTTTAAGGAAACTAATCTTGTTTTGAAAAAAAATCTATCATAATTTGAATGTCTATCAATGTGCAAAGACAAGAATCCAATTGCCAGTATTATAGATAAGGCCATTGGATTGGCTGGAATGTGCATATTAAAATCAAAAAAACTATGAATACTTATTGAAATAACTGCAAATATTACTCCAACGCCTAATCCTGTTGCAAAGCTGTCTTTCCTTCTAAACCATAATTTTATAGATCTGACTAAAAATGTTATAAGAACGCCGGAAAAAATGAGAACTCCAACCATTCCTGATTCAGATGCCATCTCCAGCCAGTCATTGTGAGCATTGCCTAAAATAAGACGATCTGAATACATAGGCAAACCATATCCTGGATACACATACATAAAGTTTCCCCAGCCTGTTCCGAATATGGGAAAGTCTTTAATCATTGGAACAACCGATTCGCCGATTTCGAACCTGTTGTATATGTCACCAAAATGTTCAAAACGATCAAGGGTTTGCTCAATCCCTATATGCAGACCGTAAGCCAGTATCAGCATGCACAGGCAAGCCGCAATTAGCCCATATTTTCTGTAGCCATCTTTGAACGCAAACAAAAATATCATAAAGAACATGGATATCCCAAAAGATATGATGCCGCCTCTTGATCCAGCCAAAAGAAGACCTAATCCCAAAACAATTCCCATGAAAAAAAAGAGGATAATCTTTGGTTTCTCCTCTCCTGTGAAAAACCAGTTTTTAAACCTCTTTAATCTTGGAATGCTATCTTCCTGATATCTTTGCCTGCCTCCTGATTTCTTAATATTAGCAATAACAAATCCAAAACATATTGGCAGCAACATTTCCAGAAAGCCGGCCAGATGGTTTCTATTGATATAAGTTCCTGTCACCCAACCCTTGCCATATATATTTGTCCACCACCAGATCTTCTGAGAGCTGCTGTAAGTCTGCACAATACCATAGATAACCTGAAAAAGTCCCATGCCGACAAATACATAAATCAATACATTGATTCGTTTTTGATCCTTAACAGAATTTATCACCATAAAGTATAGCGCAGCATAAGCCAAAAGTTTAAACAGCTCATTGTATGTAGCAAAATTATAATGAGAAAGGTTCATCCAGGCGATGGAGTCATTACTTGAAACTTGCATTATTTCGCAAGCATTCTTTTTTACCTCAAATGTGAGCGGGGAAATAAATTTTATTAGAAAAGAAGGAAGCGGTATGAGCTGGATAACGATTAAGGAAATGATAAATATGATAAAAATGTTGAGAGGAGATACAACCCATTTAAGAGTAATATCGGCATTCTTTCCCAATCTCTTGCCACTTCTGTATTGACCGGCAATGTGATTAAAAAGAAACAGGAAAAATAGAATAAAAACAATGATCTCAAATACGGAATATGCCCAAACATGCACCCCGCCAAAAGCAAGCTGGGTAAAAACAAGCACAAGAATTATTCCTGAAAATATTATTTTATCAATTGCTTTACTCATGAAGGAAAGAGCATCTCTCAGTTATTCGTTAATCGTTATTTGGCTTTCCCGTCCATCCATCCCCAAGTATTTCTGTCCTCTGACTTCAGACTTCTGATCTTCTAATCCTCTCACCTTCTTCTTTTCTCCCCCTCTCACCTTCTAACCTTCTAACCCTCTTACCCTCTTCTTTTCTCTCTCCCCGTCCTCCCCCAGTGAGCAGGCTTTCAGACGCCTTTTCGAGAATTTCAAGCACTTCCACCCCGTTCCGGGCATCCGCTATCTTAACGGGGTTTCCGTTCAGATGCTCCGCAAAGTACCTGAGTTCTTCCGTAAGAGGCATGGATTTGTCATAAGCAATGATTTCTGTGGGACCGTCGCGCTTGATAGGCTCCCCCTGTATCCAGTCAAATCCCTTTTCATAAAAGAGTATGTCTTTATCATCTGACGAATCCTCGTAGGAGAACATCCCCTTTGAGCCTACCACCACAAGGCGGTGTTCCTTGAAGGGATGCAGCCAGTTTACAAATATGTGTCCCACTATGTTGTCGGGATAGGTAAGCACCGTCATCGAGGAATCGTGGATGTGCGGCTGCAGAAAGGCCCCGCCGCGAGATACTACCTCTACCGGGAGACTTCCAATGAAATACTGAAATATCGATATATCATGCGGCGCAAAACTCCAGAGGCAGACAAGTCTGCGGACTAAGGGTCAAACGTAGACTTGACGTCCAGGCCATTATTCCTTCAGCCACAAAAATTCTCATAAAGCATGAGAAACAGAAAGATTGTGCTCTCGCACTCTAAGGACTTTTCCGACATCTTCAACATCAAGAAGTCTTTGCTTACCTTTTGCACGGATTTGCTCAATTAGCTGAATAGTCTTGCGGTCGTAGTAACGTTCTCCACACTGGGAGCACACTGGGAGCGTGAGTCGAACCAGAACGATGTCGTCGCCCAGTGCGATCTGCTCATCGACTGTTCTCACTTTAATGTCACTTCCATTACAGATAACGCATTTCATTGTTTCCTCCTTAAAAAATCGAACCATTTCTCAGGGTCTGGTTCGTATACGGTAACGACAATCCCAAGCAGCTCAACTTCGGAATATGCGCATACCACATGAATAGGCCTGCCTTTCCGCGTCCGACCATAAATTAAGCAACTGGGATATGGAAAATCGTCAGGGTAGTCCTCAATCACTTTTCCAGATAAAACAGCTTCGTACACTTCCTGATCCAGAATTTCGCCAAATTCATCATTCTCCATTTCATCACGCGCATGCCTGCTGTAATAAATCTTCCCAGCTCCGAAGCAATCTTGAATCTCAGCAATCA
>JAUWQK010000194.1 GCA_030611115.1 Deltaproteobacteria bacterium | reverse complement strand
CAGAAACCTGTTAACAAAGAATCTGTAATCATAGAGGTTGAGAATACCAGAAGAGCTCTTGCCACAATTGCTGCAAACTTTTACGGGAATGCTTCAGAGAAGTTGTTCATTATAGGGATAACCGGAACAAACGGTAAAACAACAACAGCTTACATAATTGAAAGCATCCTTGCTGAAGCGGGTTTCAAGGTTGGTGTAATAGGAACTATTAATTACCGTTATTCAGGCAGGGTTTTTCCAAACCCAATGACAACGCCGGAATCTTTGGATCTGCAAAGGATATTGGCGGAAATGCATGAAAACGGGATCACCCACGTTGTTCTGGAAGTGTCATCTCATGCAATTGACCTGCACAGGATTGACTGCTGCCGGATAGATATTGGCGTGTTCACCAATCTGACTCGGGAACACCTTGATTATCATGGAGATATGGATTCTTACTGGTTTTGCAAAAAGAGGCTTTTTACAGAGCATTTAAAAACCGGCCCCAAGAAGGGCCATATTTCGGCTGTAGTAAATTGCGATGATAAGAGAGGAAAAGGACTTTATAATTTACTTTCAGAAGCATCTGATAATATGCCCGTGATTTCTACAGGCAGTACGGCAGATAAAATGATATGGCCGGATAATATTAAATACAGCCTTACAGGTATTACGGGGAGAATTTCAACAGAAAGGGGAATGTTTGATTTTAAATCACCTCTCGCAGGGGAGCATAATCTTGAGAACATACTCAGCGCAACAGGTGTGGGGATTGCTCTTGGACTTTCTCCGGCTATCATAAAGGCAGGTATAGAAAAGACCGGCCGGATACCGGGCAGGCTGGAATTTATACCAAATAAAGCAGGCAAGTTTGTGTTTGTTGATTACGCTCATACTCCGGATGCTCTGGAACATGTCCTCTCTTCTTTAAAGTCAATTAAAGATAATGAAATCGGCGGAATTATCTGTGTAGTTGGCTGTGGTGGAGATAGAGATAGAGGCAAAAGGCCCCTGATGGGCGAAATAGCCGGCAGGTTTTGCGACCTGACTATAATTACATCGGATAATCCGCGCACGGAAGATCCCATGGAAATAATAAGCCGGATAGTAGAAGGAATCAAACAAACATCTTCAAGGGAGTATACTCTGCCTGAGCTGGCAAACGGCATTCAAGAGAGAGGTTATGTTATTGAGCCTGATCGCAGGAAAGCCATAAAACTGAGCATCACATCAGCCGGTCCGGGAGATATTATACTTATAGCCGGCAAGGGGCATGAGACATATCAATTAATCAAGGGTGAAACTTTTCACTTTGATGACAGGGAGGAGGCGAGAGAAGTTCTTCAAGAACAAATTAAAAGATGAACGTCCAACATCGAACGTCCAACATCGAACGTCGAATAATGATGTCGCTTCGCTATTTAGATTATTTTAAAATGGAAAACGAACCAAAAATACCCTGGACTACTGCTGAAATCCTTGAAGCAACAAGGGGAGACCTTTTGTGCGGGGATATCAAACATACTTTTGAGGGAGTATCCATTGATTCACGCACAATATCAGCAAATGAACTTTTCATTGCGATCAAGGGAAATGTTCATGATGGTCACAGGTTTGTATCTGATGTGATAACCGGCGGTGTGAGAGGGCTTATTGTAAGTAAAGATGCCGGTACGGATTGGCGGCAGGATAAGGGCATTGTTTGTGTGGCAGTGAGCGATACAACAAAAGCTCTGGGCGATCTTGCTTCTTTTAACCGCAGGCGGACCGATGTTTCGGTTGTAGCGATAACAGGTTCAAACGGCAAAACTACAACCAGGGAAATGACTGCTTCCGTTGTTTCAACGCGTTATAAAACTTTATCGACCAAAGGAAATTTCAACAATGAAATAGGGCTTCCGCTAACGCTCCTGGATCTTAAAAACAGCCACCAGTGGGCTGTGCTTGAGCTTGGGACGAACAGACCCGGAGAGATAGACAGGCTGGGTGAAATTTGTATTCCTGATATTGGCGTAATTACAAACATAGGTTTTTCCCACCTTGAGGGACTGGGGTCAATTGAAGGGGTAATGAATGCCAAGGGAGAGCTTCTAAAAAGAATAAAGCCGGAGGGAACAGCGGTTCTTAATGCAGATGATTCAAGGGTTTTATATTTATCAAAAAAGACCTCAAGAAAAGTGCTTTATTTCGGTTTATCAGAAGATGCCCGTATTAAAGCGCTGGATGTCAATGAAACGACAACCGGGATTTCTTTTACTCTGGTGCTGCCGGAAGAAAGAATTCCAATAAAACTAAGAGTGCATGGCGGATTCATGGTATCAAACGCCCTCGCCGCAGCGTCTGTTGGATATATTATTGGTTTGTCTTCAGAGGAGATAAAAGCCGGCCTGGAATATTTTCAGCCGGTTAAGGGCAGGATAAATATCTTTGACGTCAGGGGAGTGCACATAATTGACGACACATACAATGCAAATCCTGATTCAATGGAAGCTGCAATCAGGATTCTCAGTTCATTAAAAGGCAACAGCAGGGGTATTCTTGTCGCAGGAGATATGCTTGAGCTGGGAGAACACGCAGAATCCATGCACGGAAAGATAGGCGCTCTGTCTGCCAGATCAAATATTACAAGGCTTTACATTACAGGTGAGTTCGCAGAAGCTGTTGCAAACGGTGCCGGCAAAGAAAATAAAAATTCAATGGATATATTTATTGGAGCAAGAGAAGAGATTCTTGAAGATTTAAAGAAATCACTTCTGCCGGGAGATTGGGTTCTTGTAAAGGGCTCAAGGGCCATGGGCATGGAGAAAATTGTTGAGGGGTTGAAGAGCTAAAATATTATGCTTTACCATCTGCTATATCCGCTTCATACGACAATATCTGCTTTTAATGTATTCCGTTACATTACATTCAGAACTATCTATGCCAGCCTTACAGCTTTTTTTATCTGCTTTTTCCTTGGGCCGTGGGTTATCAGAAAGCTCGGCGAGATGCAGATCGGACAGCATATAAGAGAAGACGGCCCGCAGTCACATTTTAATAAAGCCGGAACGCCCACTATGGGTGGAATCCTGATTATATTTTCGATTACTGTCTCCGCACTTCTCTGGATGAATTTGACGAACTATTATGTGTGGATAGCTCTTTTGGTAACGGTTGGCTTTGGCGCTATCGGCTTTATAGACGACTATCTCATGCAGATCAAAAAGCGGAGCAAGGGACTCAGCGTTAAAAGCAAGTTTTGTCTTCAGATATTATTAGCATTGTTAATTGGATTTCTTGTTTATATGTGTCCTGATTTTTCAACACGAGTAACTGTCCCGTTTTTTAAAAACATTTCGCCTGATTTAGGCTGGGGATATATTTTTTTTGCAGCGTTTGTAATTGTTGCAACATCAAATGCCGTCAACCTTACAGACGGCCTTGACGGCCTTGCTATTGG
>JAUWQK010000068.1 GCA_030611115.1 Deltaproteobacteria bacterium | reverse complement strand
CAAAATGTCAATATCGAACTTCTCAATAAAATTATAGAGATGGGATTTCAAAATGGATCTTAAGACATGAATCAATTCAGTTAAAGAGGGATCCCTCCTCCTTGTTCCCAAAATCCGTTCATTGATCCATTTGTTTTGTGCATGATGAAAATGAGCTTCGGGTACGAAGTAGCTCTTTTCAGGCTCCCTATCCAGTTTTCCGGCAAACCAGAAACAGGGGTGGCCATTTTTTTCAAAAACTTCCGCCCACTTGTTCGATTCTAAAGAGACACCGTCTGTACCGGCAAAACGTGTTGAAACAAAACCGATGTTTTTATACTTCAACAAAACTTAACCTCCAGGCTGTATAGTGAAAAGGTTGAGACCTTTGAAAAATGCCGCTATTTTCTTCCAGGTGTAAGTCTCTTATAAAGCAAGAATCGAGCCAAAATTGCTCTGAAGTGGCGTAATCCCTTAATTTCAAAGAGCTAAATCGTTGTCAAGGTTAGAAGGGAAGAGGCCAATTTGAAAAAAAACCGTTTAGTTTACCCCGAGATGACGATTATCGTGTAAAATTTTTCCGCATTTGGTCCTCAGGTCATCAGAAATTTGACATTTTTGGCCTGGACTTTCGACTTTCGGGACGGGAAAGGAATTTACCCAAAATTCCCTTGGGCCAGCCTTTCCCATCAGCGTTTGTTACATAACGAATTGCCATATTGGTATTCTCTGATTTGATTTTTGCGGAGTGTGAGCCTATTGATTAACAAGCAAATTTGCCTTGATATGGTGGTATTAAAGATGTTTTAAGGCATATTTGCTTTGCCTTATTATCCTAAATTATGACATCATATTTGAAAAGTGTAATTGTCAACATTTCAAAAAAACAGGAAATTGATAGATATTGTTCGGGATGTAATGGATTAAACAATATATAAGAAGGCACCTGTGAAAAAGCTTTTGATTAAACTAATCATACTATCGGTAATTTTGCTGGGCCTGCCTATGCTTGGCGTTATGCTTGCCGGTCTTCCTGTGAATCGCTATCTGGAATTTCCCCCTGAAACACAATACATAGATCATGCGCCTTTTTCCTGGATTGCCTTTACAGGTTATAGCTTATTTATTCTCGCTGTAATATTATTGATATTTATAAAAATTTTCAGAAAAGGAAAACAGGTCGCTTCAAAACCCGCTGGGTTTTATCCATTTCCGTGGTGGGGATGGATAGGGCTTTTCACAGGTTTGACAGCATGGTTCCTTGCATGGACTCGTTTCCCCTGGTTTGCAGGATTTCAGCCCCATACATTTACTCCATTATGGTTCTCCTTTATACTTGTCATAAATGCGCTTACATATAAACGCACGGGGAGCTGTATGATAATCAATCGCCCGAAATACTTTATTATGCTTTTTCCTGTCAGCGCAGTGTTCTGGTGGTTCTTTGAATATTTGAACCGATTTGTTCAAAACTGGCAGTATATAGGCGTGCATTTCAGCTCTTTGGAATACTTCTTTTATGCATCAATTTCTTTTTCAACTGTTCTGCCGGCAGTTCTTGGAACCCGCGAATGGATACAAAGTTTTTCATGGGTTGAAAAATGTAATAATTTAATTCCCTTAGGCATTTTTCAGTCAAAGCCAGTTGCAATATCACTTTTTATTGTATCCGGCGCAGGCCTGGTTGCAATAAGTATCCGGCCGGATTGTCTTTTTCCCCTCCTGTGGATATCACCGCTTTTAGTTATAGTATTCCTTCAAATTTTGTCAGGAGAAAACCATGTTTTTTCAGATATTGCCCGGGGAGACTGGCGTCTGGTTATATCGTCTGCTCTGGCTGCATTATTCTGCGGATGTTTCTGGGAAATGTGGAACTACTTCAGCTTGGCCAAATGGATATACAGTGTTCCTTTTGTTCATAGATATGAAATTTTTGAAATGCCGGTTCTGGGCTTTGCGGGCTATCTTCCTTTTGGGCTTGAATGCTCGTTAATTGGAAAAATCCTGGCCCGAATTTCTCGGGAGCGGAGTTTGTAAATTTTTGACCGAGCCCTTATTCCCATTCTTTATAGAGTTTCATACGTTCGGAAACTCTTTTTAAATAATCTCGTGTCTCCTGATGATGTAGATTCTTTCTAAGATAAACATAAAGCTCGTCAGGTTTCATGGTATTAACTTTATCAACGGCACAGCTAATCTGTTTCTTTCCACAGAGTGCTCTGCTGAGGTTCCCTGCCCCTGTATTATACGAAGCAATTGAACAATATAGAGCATTGTCCGCATTTTGGATCTTCCTGAAATAGCGATTTTTTAGAAGTCCAAGGTAAGCGCAGCCCAGTTCTATATTATTATCTGAATCATAAAGATAATCAGAAGAAAGTTCCTTGCCGTAGCCATAAACATATTTGTAAGCATCCCAGCCACCGGATTTCGGTACAAGCTGCATTAGCCCGTAGGCGGGCACATAGCTTGTTGCCTTTGGATTGAAATATGACTCAGTATGAATAACGGCAAAGGCAAGCGGAACAGAGATAGAAAATCTTTCAGCCTGTTGGCTGACATTGTTGAGATATCTTTCTGCGCGAATCCGAATATGATCAGGTACAAGCAAAAATTTAACCTGCACTCTGACCATATCGCCTTTATCAGTCTTCACATCTTTCTTGATTACAGGTTTTGTCTTTACAATTTCCTTTGCAAATTCTTTTTTATTTTTTTCTGTAACAGGGTTGCCTTTTTTGTCCTTTAATTGCCCGGCAAGCACCGGCGAGGTTAGAAGAGGTGAAGGGGGAATCTTTTTTTCTTTTGCAGGTTTTGGCGGTAAATCATAATCCCGGTTTTTCCCTTTATCAACTATGAGGCGTTCAATTTCCTCTGCAAGCTTTTTATCTAAACTGTCCGGATCCCGATCAAGCTCTACCTTTGGGATTACAACTTCCACCAAGACTTCACCTGCCTCAAAATCTACACGGCTTCGGCCGGTTTTATCTTCGGAATATTCAACCCAATCCTTTTTTGTAGAGGCAACAAAGTCCCCCCACATGGCTTTTACTTCTCGCTGGAATTCTTCAAAAGCTTGTTTTTCGAATCGCTTGTAATCCTCCTCCATTTTTGCCACTTCTTCGAAGAATTCCTTCTCCATATCCTCCATTTGGGCAAATAAGGGACAGGCTGCAGAAAATATAAAAAACATGACAAAAAATATTACCGGCCGATGACTTTTCATCTTAATACCATCCCTTCTGAAGGAATATATACCTTGAAAGGCAATAAATCATTCTTTCTGTTCCATTAATTCGAGCTGTTTGTGAAGTTTTTCAGAATTTTGTCTCACATAGTCCCGAACCTTACTGCTTAGTTCTTTATTTTTATCAAGTGCTTCATTAAAAGCAAAAAGGTCAAGTTTGCATAGAGAATAGGAAGATCCATCATTAGGATCCATCCATCTATCGACAATTATTGCTCCATGAAGTGTGGTTTTTGAAAAAGTTTTCAGTGCCTGTTCAACATGTTGTTCTTCCGTAGAAACCGACATATCACCGGCTGTGGTGGAGGCCATGTAATCCTTGGCCAAAACAGCGACATATATCTCAAGAGTTTTAGCTATTTCCGCTCTGGCACGGTCATCTGCCGCTGATCGGGCAAGAGCCTTGTTCTTGATACCGGAAGCAATGCCTACTCCATAAAAGACCTTCCCCATTTCTGCATCATCAAATGCGCCGCTTCCTTTCCATGTCCAATCCGGCCCTTTTGCTTCCCTGGTTGGAGTTGTTGCACAACCAGCGACAACACATAAGCCCAAAGCAAGAATAACAAACCCAATAATTAATCTTTTTGTTTTCATGGTTTCCTCCTTTTTTAATGATTACTTGACCTGCTGCGAAAAAATGTATTTAGTTATATCATCAGCAATATCGGCAGTAAGTATTTTTTTTACTTTAAGAACAGCGCGATCCTCAGCCTGAGACAAGTTAATATGGCCCTCTCTGCCGGTTTTGCTGACACTTCCAAATATAGCTCCCCCCTTCTGATCTATTAAATCAAAATATACCCTCCACCTGACATATTTCCACTCCTGTGCCCCGAATTCAATAGGCCTTATTTCCACATTACCCCTGGCTACAACGCTTGCTTTGTTAAAATCTTCAGAAATAGAAAACCCTTGTCTGTTTAGCCCTTCAACCAGAGCCTCATGAATTTCCGCTGCCCTGTCGCCTTTGACTGAAAGAAAAATAAGAAAATCCCTGAGCAGAATAGTTGTTAAACGATTTTTAATCTCATTAAAACCGGTATCAGATGAAACACCTTTTCCGGATTTGTTAACGATCCTGAATTCCGCATCGTAAGCCTCTCTCAGTATATATTGTTGAATAGCTTTCTTTAGTAGTTTTATTTTTGAAAGCTTGTCCTCTTCTTTTTCCGCATTGTGGATAAGCCTCCTGATTTCAATATCCAACTCCTGAATCTTATATTTCAGTATCATGGCTGATTGCTTCCGATCGAGAACCGCAAGAGCATAAAAAACATTATCCGGTTTTGTCTGCTGAAAGACCTGGGCTATTCTAACTCCGGAAAGGACCTTCTGGGTGGAGACTTTGGTAATCTCTTCAATGTCGAACCGTTCTGTAACTTTTTCTTTGCTTTCAGATGTTGTTTTTAAATATTCCTGAAAAGTACTGGTGCGGGAATGAATATTGCTGTAAAATATCTTGGCGATTTCAGAGCGGGCCTTATCTTCTGCTGACTGGCGGTCAGAGCCATATCCTACGCCGGTCAAATACATTGAAGCAGGATAAAGCTTACTTTCTTTGTCTGTCCAGTCCGGCTTTTTACCCTGCTTGACTTGCAATGTTTTATTTTCCTTTGCTTCAATCAGATCTGAACGCCTTGCCTGCCCGCTCTCATTAGAATAAGCAGTACTTTTTTCCCCGCCTTCTTCTGCTTTCAGCTCATCAAAAGCCATACTCGATTTTCCCCTGATTTCATCTTCATGTGTTCTCTGACTGATCGAACATCCTTCTACTATTAAAACGAGAACTGTAAACAAAACAACCAAATATAATTGTTTGGCAAATCCGCTCAATTCAAACTCCCCTGTAACCGTTCTAATTTAGTGCCTGGACGAAAACTCAAACCACCTGAAATTATAGTCAATTGGATGCTATTCCCAAGTCAAAGATTTTTAGCAGTTAGCTTTTAGCGATTAGCCTTTAGCTAAAAGCTAACCGCTAATGGCTAATAGCTTAATTAAACAGATAACACTATAACAGCTATCTGAAAGTCTATAGCTGATAAGCTCAACAGCTTAACAGCTCAACAGCTCGCCCGAAGGGCGCTAATTTACAGTGCGAAACATGAAAAATTTCTTTTCACGTTTTTTCACGGTAAAATTTTGGATTTGTTTTGAAATAACAACTGCACGATTGGAATCCACAAAGTCTATTCGCCCTTTATATTCTCCTGGAGGAATAAGTATTCTTCCAACCCTGATTTCTGCCGGCAGCAATCTCCAGTGGCGAACATCTGCCTGCTCCGATGCCCAGCTTGCAGCTTGAGTTGCGGCTTGGACTAACAATCCAAGCAGTTCGCCGCCCTGACGCTTTGCAGCCTTATAAGCCTGCCTTGCTGTTAGATATTTTGCAGTGGCTCTGGCAATGGCTTTTGCCTTAATTCTGTTTATCCTGTTTTTTAAATTCATTGCAGCAATGGAAGCTATGTCTTCCATCAATTCCGTCTCAAAAATATATGAACGACTGGTACTCAAATTTTCCAGATAAATCCTGCTTTTAGAAATTCGATATCTTCTTTTCTTAAACTCAGGATAAGCAATCTTGGCCACATAATTATCAGGCATTGGAACTGGAAAAAATGCTTCAACTTTTACAGGCCCCAATCCATTGTAGTGAATAAAAAATATCTCCGCCAGGCTTTTTTTCACAGTCGGGTTAATAAACAAAACGTCATTATATTCATTTTGAATGTTCCTGAATTCTTCATGAAAATCCAATTCTTTGGACAATGTAAGTAAATTCTCAATCAGAAAAACCGGCGGAGATACTCCATAGTTTCTAATATAGTCATTTTTATATATATTCTCAGCCTTCCAGCAGGAAATATATGCATCGTTTGTCTCACCTTCCGCTTCGTAAAGAACCCCCATTAAAAAACGGATAAATGCATCTTCTCTGTAAACATTTTTTTTATCATCTTCATATTGTGCATTTAACATATTTAATTTGTTGTCAACCTTTCTGGCTTCTACAAGGGCATCTTCAAGAGAACCCAGGCCGACATAGTTCATAGCCATAAATAAATTCACCAATGCACTTTCAAAATCTTCACCTCTATATGGAATGGCATTGTCGTTAATTATAAAAGATGCGATATGTTTTGAAACAGACTTGGTGTATAGCTCATCAATAATGGACTCAGCTTTAGCCAGGCTCTGATTGCTTTCTGAATAACGGCGGGCGAAATGAGCGAGAATTCCTTCATTTAAATAATAAATAACAGCATTCAGCTTATCAAAAGTTTTGGTATTGTTCCTTGCCAGATGCCAGGCGGAATCAAATTCCTGATTAAGAAGATGTTTATCAACCTTTGCATAATACTTAAGGCTGGGGGCGCATGAGAAAAGCAAAAACCCCGACAGGAGAGCAATTATAATATTTTTGACTGAGCCCTTGGGCGAAATCGCCATTTTGAAAAACTACCACGATAATCTTGGTTTCTCAATAAGCTTTTTAATCTTCTTTTCGCCGATCCATGCCTTAATGTTATTGGCCATGGCAATCAGCTCAAGGTTGACCTGATAATACATTACAGCCTTGCCGCCGGCTTCATCCCTGATAGTGTTTATTTCTCCAATCAACATGAAATCCGCCCCAACTTCCTCGCCAGGCCCCTTCATGGTATCTTCTGAAGCGTGTCTGGCCATATCAAGCCTTTCTTCACGAATCTGTCCCCGTTCACCTTTTGAAGCTACAAATTGCACCCGCCCTGAATTAATCAAAGCCCTTTCAAGATCTTTAACAAAGGTCTGAATATTTATATGCTCATGGCTCCGGTTTTTTATAAAACCCACGATGAATGTAGGCACCCGGTTGTTTTTGCTTTTAAATCTTTCCAGGAATGGCCGCTTAAGACAATCCCTAATCATATCCTCGGCAACCAGTCTGGAATCAGTATCATTCCAGCGGCCGCTTATATCAATAATTTTATCGACATCTATTCTTTTTACCTTTGGCGTTGAAGCACAGCCCGCCAAAAAGGAAGCAATTCCTATAATCATAATCATTAAAATAATTCTATGATGTTTCATTTCATCCTCCTGTTCAGGCACTAACTATAGACATTCAGCAGAAAACGTAACTTCTCAATAAGTTCCGGCAACTTTTTAAAAATTTTTATCGTTATTCTCGCGAAGGCGTGAATCCAGTGCTTTTTCGGATTTTCTGGATTTCCATTTTCACGGGAATGACGTCTGATGCCAGATCTTATTGAGAAGTTACCAGATAACATTTTAACTTTCGAGAATTATTATTAATATATAAATGGTAACTACTCAGGTGGATAGGCTGAAGGT
>JAUWQK010000046.1 GCA_030611115.1 Deltaproteobacteria bacterium | reverse complement strand
AGTAAGAGAATGGAGAAGAGACATATACTCATCTTGCAAAGATGCCCGATGAATTATCCTTGCTAAACGAATGGAAATGTTGCCTTCTGTTGTGAGCGTTCCTTCAACAAAAGTCTGTCTTTGTGGTATTTTCCAACACCTGCGATCATCATCTATTACAACGCATCCCCCTTCGAATGAGACGGAAATACTTTTATCCCCCTTAATTTCAACCACAGGCTCTTCGTTCAAGGCATGCAAACCATCCGGCCAGACGATCTTACAATCAGGCACACAACAGAAGGAAAGCCTCTGGTTTACGTTTCCTTCAGAAAACTTACGGTATCTGCCCAATGGTTCTATCCATATCTCACCTTTTAAAGGAGCTGTGCAGTCAAATTTAATTTTATTGCTATCCGCAGGAATCTCAATTGATTTTGGTCCGTCGCCAAAATCACCCATTAATATCAATTGATTATCATAAAACAATTCTGGCTGAATGACCACTAAATCAGGAAGTTGCCCCACAAAAACATCAAATAAATCTTCTGCGCCTATTAACCGTTTCGCATTATCATCCCAAGACAGATGCCTTCGCTCTTTTTTGTCAACATCAAACCCTAAAAATTTAAGGTCGGTTGCTGGTTCAATGGTAATCAAGAACCCGCCAAACATGCCAAAGGGGAGAGAAAGCCACCCGAAATCTGCTTTTATGATATTTTCAATTTGTTTTTTATGTTTCTCCGGCAAACCAGCAAAATACTTAGTTGATATAACCAGATAATAATCTGCCTCACTCAGATGTTTTTGGGGATGGAGAAGTTCTCCGTTTTCAGCATCGAAAAAAGCATAAGGCCTTTCTTCTGGAGACCAGCCTTTTAATTCTGTTGGCCTCCAGTCAAAATCATTGCTTTTAAACTGTATTGAATAGACTTCCTTGAAATCACTTTTGGATTCTAATTCAACTGTGGAATGAGAAACCTTTTTGCCCTCCAACATATAATTGCCAAATCGAACATTGGAATCATCGAATAGAATGGCGATGCGGTTTAATCTTGGTTGATAAACAAATTTTGGCAGAGGAATGTTAACTTTATGAACAGGGGGTGGTCGCAGGGCGTCTGCTTTCAAGAGATCGAGAAGCTCTTTCCAAAAAGAAGGCCTGAACCCTTTTAGAGATTCAAGAAATTGTAAGGGATAAGAATGCAGTCTCGACTGAACAATAGACCGCGCAACAGTTTTTACGAATTCCCAGCCTGCTATATCAGCAAGGAATTTGCGCAAATAACTTGACATCCCTTCTTCTGGCAAAAGTTGTTCATAAGAAAATTTTGAAATGATTATTAAACCATCCCATCTATATTTATCCGCACCTGATTTAAGAAATTCTGCGAAACGAGGCAAATATCTTCTGGTAACACCACATTGCTCAAGGATTGCGCCAACATAGCGGAAGGGACCTTCCCTTTTTTTATCTAAAAATTGTTTTGCAAATAGATAGCCTTCGATTATGGAACCAATAGCTTCCTGAAGGTCGTTTCTGTCTGCAAGACCGATTCTCGATAAAAAATGAACCCAAAACCCATCATCATCATATTCAAAGTATGCACAGTTGACAGCTAATACGACAAGTACGGTTTTGTAAGGAAACCAGTACGAAGAAGGAAAATTGCTTTGCAGGATGATATATTTATCACAAAAAACAGACGAGTAATGTTCATATTCATCCTTCGTCAGAGCAAGCTCTCCAACATACTGACAATCAACAAGCTTTGATGCCCATCCGCTTTCAAGCTCTTTAATATCTTTAAGCATAAATCTGACCTTTAATTTAAATGCTTGAAAGTCTTAAATCACACATCTTCCATATTGTTCATTCATAGGAATTAATCTAACATCAGACATTTTGTAATTTATTAAAAAACGATCTATACGTTATTCGCATTTTTGACACATAAAGAGTTGGATTGCATTTTAGAGTGGTTTAATAAAGGCGTCAAGAAAAGGTTGCTATATGGACCGGATTTAAGATTAAGGATTTTAAAGATAATTTAGAGATTGGTGGGCTGTAGAATACGGCTATCTTTGCTCACTCTCTCCTGGAAATAGAAGGCACGGATTACCGAGGCAATTTTCACGCATGTCCTGAAGAGCATACTTGTAAACAGAATCGGTATTAAGTTCAGTATAGCGACATGCTGTATTAATGGGAATTGATACTGATTTACACAATGATTCAGAAATGACATGAGCAGCTTGCCGTGCCCACTCATAACGGCCACCCCATCAGAATATTAAGAGCTATACAAGATCTTGTGGTAGGGGAATCAGAAGCGAAATTTGTGTTTAATGCTATATATTTAAAGGGAACGTATTTTTGAAAAACGTTATAATTACCAAGTATTATTGATTGTAATAAATCAGTAATGATATAATAAATTCCTAAAAAAGGAACTCTCAATGAAACTTACTGAGAATATTAAAACTAATTTGCCGCAGGATATTATAAAATGCATAGCTTTTCATGGGCATATTTGTCCCGGTCTTGTTTATGGCTATATAGTTGCAAAAGAAACAATTTATCTTCTTGAATTAAAACGATCAGGAGACGAAGAGATAATAGCGATCTGCGAAAATGACTCCTGCGCGGTTGATGCTCTGCAAGTGTTGCTGGGCACTACAATAGGCAAGGGCAACCTTATCTTTAAAAATTACGGGAAAAAATGCTTATACAATAATAAGACGGTCAAACAAAAAAATGTTTCGTTTCTGCAGGAAAACGTATTACCAATATGATGGTAAAGAGAAAGAAGAATTTGCATCTATAGATGCCGCTATTCATTCGGGCTCCGCATCAGAAGAAGAAAAATCGCGCTACAAAGTTTTAAAATCGTTAGATCTTCTTTCAAAACCCTTTAATGAAGTCTTTTCTACAAACGAAGTGGGTCTGTCCATCCCTCCATATGCGTCGATCACACGCTCTGAACCCTGCGCGATTTGCAAAGAACTGACAATGTCAACAAGATTGGTTAAGGTAGAAAATGGCCGGCTTGTCTGTATTCCTTGTTCAAATAAAAATATTGCGGAATAAGATATAATTTCAAGTTTCGCCGCCTTAATTCCTATCGATGCCATAGCGGGGTAAAAGCTTTTGATGAATAGATGGGTACGAGTATTAAAATGAAATCAACCCGTAGAAGAAAATCTGTCAACCGATATGAAAATGTGGAAGCTAAAAGGAGATAAAAAAGGGCAATATCAAAAAATACTATTGCCCTTTTTTTGTTCGGATATATTTCAGGAACAGCAGGATCCTGTTGTACTACAGCTTGAGCACGCTGAGCCAACAGCAACTCCCGATGAAACTTTAAATCCAAATGCCGTAAAATCAACCTTTATAGGTTTAACCTTCTCCATAAAATCCTTATTAACAATATACTGAAAATTGTCTACAGTATATTTATTGTCTGTATCTTTGGGCTCATCCAGAGCCATTGATAAAGAAGGGCCTCCTCAACCGCCCTCATTCAAAAAGATCCGAATAGGTGCAATCTCTCTGCCTTTAAAATAGTCAGCTATTTTTACTGTAGCTGCTTCTGTAACTTCAAGCATTATATCCTCCCTAAATTATGCGTAGTTAAACTCAACAAGATTGTCCGAATTAGAAATTCAGACGAAACATAAAATAGTCCTTGTAATGTCATTTGTCAATGCAGAAAATTAAAAACACTTGTCTATTAATATAATTTATGCTAATAGAAATTTTTATTTGAATATTAAAAATGGTTTTATAGTATTATATTTTAATTACATTGAAAATCAAAGTTCAAAAGGAGGAAAAATCCATGGCTGACAGCAACAAAGGCTCTATAATAACCGGGGCGATTCTTATTATAGTAATTACATTCTTTCTACAGGTGCTGCTTGTTTATGCGGACAGAAAGGATTCACCCAATAAGGCTGCTACTGAATTTACCAGGGCATATTTTGGGCTCGATAGCTCAATGGCTGATCGGCTCTGTCAAGAAAGCTTGATAGTTGACGGTGTTAATGTTGTTAATAAATATATTGATTGTGTTACCACAAAAGCCAAAGCTGAAGGGTTCAGGCCATTTTTTGTCAAGAACTTCCTTTATCATGTCCAAACCAATACTATCAGTAAAGATGAAAACAAAGCGCAAATCAAATTAACCTGTGAAATAAAACACCCATTACGCGCATTCTTTACCAAAGAATCCAGCCGGAAAGTTGATAAGACATTTGATCTGATTATGGAAGATGGCAAATGGAAAGTGAGTGGGGATGCTTTCTCTCTTTGTGGCTAATTTTTAAACCAAAGCATCGCGATTTCTGCAGATTACAATCCAAACAATCAAGGACACAGCCGTCAAGCTAAAAAGCTATGAACGTCGAACATCGAATTTTGAATTTTTGAATAAGGTATTCCGCCAATTTATAAACCGGCGGAGCGAAGCGATTTCATCATTCGATGTTCGACGTTCAAAAAACGCTTTACCCTGCCGTTCAACATTCTTTTATCATAAACATTTTATTTCTTAATCTTACGACCATGCCATCAGGACAGGGAATCAAAAACAGGGTCGATCGAGCATAGCCCGATGTTAAATTAAAAGTAATTATTTATTATGCCCCTCCTTTAGCAGCAGTTCCCGATACCAGTTTGAAAATTCATACATTCCCCAATATTTATCATCATCATTGATAATTCCAAGACAAATTTCGACCACGCCACTTCCATATGAATTGCTGTAAGTTTCCTGATCTTTCGACTGCAAGAACTCTCTTATCAGCATTTGAGAAGTTCTTTTTGTTTTATCTTTCCTGATATCTATGGGATCTTTTGGCTCCTGGAAAGGATCCCATTTATCATATCCCTTTTTCAGGATATGTTTCTGATTTCGTGGAGACATGCTATCGAAGATAGCTTTTTTTCTTTTTTCTTCTTCTTCGGGCGATATTTTAGTCATTTCCCTCTCCTTCCTTCTTGTTTATCTTTGTGTCGCCTTTATTAGTATCGCCAATCCCCAGATACTCTTCATCATATATAGTAAGAAGAGCCATGGATAAAGGAACTATAACATCTGCCAGTTTTACATGCCTGGATTTAATCTCTTTAACCAATTCAACAGATATTTCGTAAAGCTTGTTCTGTATTTTTTCCAGATTAACCGTTGGATACTGTTTGCCCTCAGCAAAAGCCGAAAGACCGCAGGTATGGCTGACTCCGCCTATAGATATTGGTATTCCATAAAGCCTGCAAGTTATTGGTCTGTGTTCATAAAGATCACACATATCATCATCATTAAGAAGAGGACACCTTACACGCTCCTCCGCCATTTTAGACAATAGCTCATTCTCATCTTTTCCTGACTCAAGGTCTTTATATGCTTTTCTTTTAAGCTTATATATTGTTCGGTCTGCTATGTTTGACTTCTCAATAAGCCGTTCCCTTTCGCTCCCCTTAAATTTTTTATTGAAGTTATCGTTTATATATAATGCCTCAATGAGATAGAGGTCAAATAGTGCGTTACAACAATCTGAACACTTTGTTTTACATTTAACGCATTCCGAATTCTCATTTTTTACACGTTCAAACACCTTGTCGGCCATTGCTAAAACCTCTTCGTATTGTTTAAAAAAAGGCGTAAAATCTATATCCATAATTATCTCCTCCGCCAAATCGGTATTAAATCAGGGCGATCACAAGGATCGCCCCTACTATTAAATCAATCACCAATCAAATATTATTTGCCGTTCAGGGTTATCTTAACCCAGAGCCTTGAACTATCGTTACATAATTGTTTCACGTGAAACACTATTTCCCAATACAAAACCTGCTGAAGATTTGATCTATAACGTCGTTATCAGCCGAACCCCCCGTTATTTCACCAAGCGAATCAACCACCTCCTTCACATCAATGGCAATCAGCTCAAGAGGTGATCCACGATTAAGCCCATCAACGGCTGAACCAAGCGAGACCAGGCATCGATCAAGTATCAGCTTGTGTCTCAAGTTTGGAACTATCACAGCCTGAGGGTCAAAGCTGTTTTCTCCAAGCGAAATCTTTACAATTAAATCCTTAAGCCCGTCAAGACCCCTGTTATAAAGAGCTGAAATTTCTACTCTGGGCATTTTTCTCCAGCTATCCGGCGTATTGACTTTATGCCTGCCTGCAAACAAATCCGACTTGTTTATTACAAGAATAGAATTCCTTGTATTGATCATTTTGAAAATTTCATGATCCTCATGAGTTAAAATAGAACCACCATCAATGATAAACAAAATCAGATCCGAGCAATCAATATAATCTTTAGCTTTATTTATTCCTATGACTTCAACCGGATCATCTGTATCGTGAAGCCCGGCAGTATCGGCTATAATAACGGGCATACCGCTCAAGCTAAAGGACTCTTCAATCAAATCTCTTGTCGTGCCGGGCACGGCGGTAACAATCGAGCGCTCCTTTTTTATCAAACAGTTCATAAGGCTCGATTTGCCGACATTTGGCTTTCCAACAATAACCAGTTTTATCCCGTCTCTAAGAATATGGCCATTGTCATATTGCCCAATAAGGTCTTTTATTGTATTGATAATGTCGTTCTGGAAAACATCGGTTATTCTATCGACATTAATAATTTCTTCAACATCTTCAGGGAAATCTATGGCTGCGTTGATTTCTGCAAGAAAATTAAAAAGATAATCACTAATTCTCTCTATGCATAGTTGCATTTCCCCCTTTATCAGGGTGGTTGCTATTTCTAAGGATTTATTTGTCCTCGCATTTATTATATCTATAACCGCCTCAGCCTGTGTCAAATCTATGCGACCATTGATATAAGCCCTTTTTGTAAATTCGCCTGGACCCGCAATTTCAGCACCGTGTTTTAATACTAAATCCAAAATAGACCTAAGGACAACTGGACCCGAATGGGCCTGGATTTCTACAACATCTTCTCTGGTATATGAATGGGGAGCAAGCATAACTGCAAGTAAAACTTCATCAACAACTCGCCTGTTTTCAGGATCAACAATATAACCATGGTAAAGGTGGTGTGATTTAAAAAAAGAAGTATCGGCGGAATCCTTATCTTCCGTGTTGGATATCGAGGAATGTGAACTTCGAAAGATATGCGAAGCTATTGGCAAAGCATTTTGACCGGAAATTTTTATAATACCAATGCCGCCGGCACCTATTGGCGTTGCTACTGCGGCGATAGTCGAATCGTTCATATTATACACAGGTTCAAAAGTTCATCGTTCAGGGTTCAGGGTTATAAGAAAGTTAGGCATTTGAATCGTTAATCTCTTTATGAACTTTTAGCAGCAAGACCGTTTAGAACCTACGAATCACCTGCCCGCGCACCAAGCTTGCGAGGCAGGCGGGTTTTCAGTGAAACCTTGAACCTTTGAACCTTGAACCCTTGAACTGTTACTATAATCTTAGGTTTTTTTCCCATGATATTTCTTCCTGGGAAATATCAACAATTTCTTTAAAAAACCATCTCCCACGCTCTGCGTTCTGACGCCGCTGTCATCCCTTAAAGCAAGATGAACTATTCTTCTGTCGTGAGCATTCATTTGTCCTATTGTAATGGGCTTCCCGCTGCGTTTCGCTTTTTCAGCAAGCCTCCCGGCAAGACTCTTCAGGTTGTTTTGTCTTTTCTCCAAATAACCTTCAATATCTATCTGAATTCGAATTCTCTGTTCGCTGTGTTTGTTGACAATTTTTTCAACGAGATATTGCATGGCCTCAAGAGTCTGTCCTTGCTTACCAATCAGAATCGCCACATTGCCGCCTTTTATATAAAATAAAATTTGGCCTGGTTTTTTTTCAAATGATATTTCTGCGTCAATGGTTATTAGATCAATTATTCGCTGAAGAACATTTTTACCCAAATTTACAGACTCATCCGATATAGAAACGATTGCCTTATCGTCAAGGCCTGCTTGTTCTGTTGAACGCTCGGCTTCGGTGACATGTTCCTTTGATTCATTATTCTGTTCAAGATCCTTCTCTTTGGTATTATCTTCAGGTGTTAAATCCGGCAATGTAACACGAATTTTTGCCTTCTTAATACCAACGAGACCAAAAATACCGGTAGCTCCATAAGAAATAACATCATACTTAAGTTTTTCTTTTGGGATTTTCAATTCTTCACAAGCTTTTTGGGATGCCTTTTCAACATCCTTGCCTTCAAATTCCAAACGAGGCGACATAAATTTCCTCCATCACTAAGGCAGTAAGTAAAAACAACTTGCACATCTTGCTTGCCTTTTGTTCCGTCTTCTGCGTTGCTTGTTGGTTACATAATTCACTATGCGCCCTCCTCGCGCCTTGAAGACAAAACAAAATTTTTCGCAATATTGCTCAACTTATTTCTACTCACTGCCTAAGCTTTTGTAGTATAGTATTGTTGTGAGATAGAAAGGACGTTGTTTACAAGCCAGTATAAAACCAGCCCCGAAGAAAAATTTATAAAAATCACAGTGAAAACAATCGGCATCAACATCATAATTTTGGCCTGTGAAGGATCGCCCATTGCCGGTGAAAGCTTCTGCTGTAAAAACATCGTCGCCCCCATAATAATTGTCAATACAGGAATACCATATGGCGGCTGCATAAAAGGAATAGAAAAGCCAAAGTCAAAAAGGCGATCCGGTGCCGACAAGTCAGTAATCCACCCAAAAAAAGGGGCATGTCTCAGCTCTATTGCTTCA
>JAUWQK010000106.1 GCA_030611115.1 Deltaproteobacteria bacterium | reverse complement strand
CAGTTCCACCAGCCGATAGATACCTCTGCTCACTTGCTCAATGACGTCCTTGTCCCTCAGCGAATAGAGCATATAGCGTGTGATGCCGTGTTTGATGGCCTCGCTCATTCGAAGCCGGCCACCGTGCTTGCGGAAAATTTCTTCAGGTCGTTTTTTCATTTTCGGATCCACACAAAAACTCCTCACTAGTTTTCAAATGGTAACAATATGTCTGATTTCAGCCAAAAACTCAAGGGGAATCTGTGCTGGCTCGGGGTCGCGTCTTGATTAGCGCATTAGCTGACATCTGTTTACTCAGATACATTGAAAAAACATGTCAAGGACATGAAGAATTGAGTTTAAAGATACAGTTCCACAATTCCAATCTTCGGGAGCTTTCCGAAAACGTCATAAACACGATCTTAAACCTCAAGGCACAGGACTTTCAAAAACAATACAGCAAGAAAAAATTGGAAATTTGGGTCAATTGGGGGCAAGTCCGCTCTTATCTCTATCGGATTGTAGTCAAGGAGGAGAATGTTTTGACCGATAAAAAACTTGACAAATTATTCTGTTCAATTGTACCTTGGTTGAAAGTAAACATAACATTTAAACAGAAAGGAGGTACACCTTGGCGCTTAAAATCAAAGCGACTCCAAAGCTGAATAAAAAAGATTCCGAAAATTTTATCAAGCGCGTCGAAGCAAAAAGTGCGGTTGCGTCACATCCTATTCCCACGCCTAAACTTGCTCGCTTTGCAGCGAAACTTATGAAACATGCCAATTCTGTGCCGTCGAAATCACATAAATGATGAGTTGTTTGTCCTCGATAAAGTAAAAAAATTTTCCATAACAACAAAGTGCGATTGTGGAAACCAGGACTTAAATGAGTTCTTCCACAAGGATGCTGTTCACTACAAAGAGGATCTCCTTGCAGAAACTTACGCCCTTTATTTAAAATCGAAAGGGGCGAGAAGCCTGGGTCCGCTTGCTTTTGTTGCGCTCGCAAATGACACGATAAAGCTCTCAAAATCTCTTAAAAGGAAACTAATCTCTCACAAGAAGAGATACATAGAGGAATATCCCGCAGTAAAAATCGCACGTCTCGGCGTTCATAAGGAGTCCCAGCGCAACGGGCTTGGCACTCACCTTATCAACTTTTTGAAAGCACTCTTCACTACGAACAACAGAACCGGTTGTAGATTCTTGACTATCGACGCTTACAATATAAAAGAGGTCTTAAAATTTTACAAAAAAAATGAATTTGACTTCTTGCACGATGAAGACAAAGAAGAGCCCACAAGAATCATGTTTTATGACCTAAAACGTTTTGTGTGTGGGTTCGGGGCCGCGTCTTGATGATCAGGAAGGGGTTCGGTGTCGCGTCTTGATTAGCGCATTAGCTGACATCTGTTTATGCTGATACATTGAGGTGGAGATCGGTCAAAAGCTTGGATTGTGAATTAATGTTTGACAATTAAGACACTGTCATTTAGCCCTACTTTCGCGCTTTTCTCAAGCTAAATTTTTTATTGAAATTGCGTTTTATAGTAATATCAATTAGTTGTGAGATTCAGGCAATTTTTGTTAAAAACATAATCTGTTGATAATAAAGAGAATAAAATTTGGGCTCGAATGTAGTGCCTGTGCAAATAACTGCAAGATGAACGAATCATAAAAATCATGAATGCCTGACCCGGACAAACCGGAAGATCTCAACCTTTTAACCTAAATTGATCGATAATGGTTTGAAATTAAATTTTGCAACTATTTCTTTTTCGAGTTCTATCATTTTTATTTTCAGATTCTTTCCTCCGGCGAACTGGCCAATTGTATTATTGCTTCGGATCACTCTGTGACATGGTATAAGCACAGGAAAGGGGTTTTTGGCAAGTGTGGTGCCTGCGAAACGATAGGCATTGGGCCTGTTTATGACTTCAGCGATTTCTTTGTATGAACTCAGTTTTCCATATGGAATTTTTGCCGTGGCTGAATATACTGATTTTTGCAATTCAGTCAGTCCGCCTGCATCCAGCCATTCCCATGAAGGCCTGAGCATATGAACCAGCGTCCCATTAAAATAATCTATTATTGATTTTGATATAACAATGGCTTTTTTATGCGGATTGTAATCTTGTCGTTTGCTTTTATCAGTGAATGCAGGAAGTTTTTTATTATTTGTTTTAGGAAGAATTATTCTTGTTAGTAAAAACGGCCTTTTTTTATAAGCAATTGCAGAATAACCAAACTTTGTCTGGAAAATAAAATGATGGATAATTTGATCTTCTTTCATAACCTTTTACCGGGACAATAAGGAAGATAATTCAACCTAAGTTGAGCGATTTTTGGGGAAGACATGTGCTGAGATCTTGATGTAGCAAGGTTTGCGAAAATCGGAGGCCTACCCGTGGATATGTCAAGGATTTTTGCGAACCGTTGATGCGCAAGAGATCGGTGCAGATCGAGTCAGAAATCGCTCAATTTAGGTTCAAGTAGATTGCCATTATTGTCAAACTGAAAAGGAGTCCATTCTGTTATCTGTTTTAGATTGGAATTTGATAAAATATCCGGCAAAAGTGCTTTTGAAACCTGTAAAAGTTCGAGAGAAGCCGTGTCTTTTATTCTGACAATACGAGCTTCATCCATGGAGTTTAGACCTGTGGTTTTTGAACATGCTTCAAGCGATTCACGGTCTGTGTCAAAATGTATCGGTATTGCCGCTTTTTCAGGCGAAATTGCCGTGATCGCATTTGTATATGTTTTTTTAAAATCCAGCGCATCGACCAGCCGTTTTGTGGTAAAATCTGCAAGGCCGATTCCGTGACCATTGCCATCTGAATCAGGTGATAGGTCCCTTACAAATATACGTTTAACATGGGGAGCGGTATTAAAATCTCCCAGTATATCCCTGTGCCTGCCTGTAATATTGGAATCCATGCCGATTCCACTGATATTTTTGCCGATATAATCTATGATTAATATATCGAGAAGGTCAAATGGGATATGTCCCATCATTGCGGCAGCATCTTTGAGAAGTATTTTTTCGCGTTCTATAATTGATGATGGCAAAATTGCTTCTGCATGGGCTAAATCCCCGAATCCATCTTCCAGAAGGGCTATTCCAAAAAGAATATTGCACTTATTAATTATAATTTTTGCAGCATCTTCAATAATTTCGAAGCTATTTTTTATAGCGCATTGATGAAATTCAGCCGCACCTTTTGCTTTGCCGAGACCTATTGACAGCATCTTGCACAGGCCGCTTTCTATATCAGCTCTGAACTTGGTATGGTTCTTTATTCTATTAATAATTACTATATGATCTGCCTTTAAAGCTGCTTTTGAAATATATATTTTCGGACCTTTTGGAACCTCGCCTATACATTCAACATCCATATCCGAAACAACGGGAACTCCCATCGCAGATTCCGTGATCCCAAGTTTTGCAAGGACATACCTCTGACCGTCACTTGCGGCACCCCCGTGACTTCCCATGGCTGGTATGATGAAAGGCTTGAGTCCCTTTGTTTTTAGATAGTTCAAGCAATAGTAAAGGACTTTGTCAATTTTACTGATGTTTCTGCTCCCAACTGCGACAGCCACGGTTTCTTCAGACTTTATGGGAGTGTCAACAGGTAATGAGGACAGAGCAGATAATATTTTAGCAGACAAATCCTTACTTCCTGATTTATAAAGCTTTTGTTTTACAAGAGCCATGTCAGGATATTTTATTATAGAATTATTATCAGGCATTATCTAAAAAAGGGAACAAAGAAAGGGGATAGGCCATCGTATGTTTTTGGCGGATGCTTATGGCCGAGATTTATGCTTCTGTAAAAAATAGTTTTGATTATTTTTTCAGAAAATTAAAAGGTGGGCTTGCGGCCCACCTTATCAGCTAATAGAAAAATGAAAAAAGTGCGTATTAATTAAATTTCTTCAATGGTAATAGCACCTTGTTCGCAAACTTCGATGCATGTTTCACAGCCAAGACATTCATCCTCATTAGCTACGAATGCTTTGTCATCCTTCATTTCCAGAACGTCAGAAGGGCAGTTTTCCACACATTCTTCACAACCTTCACATTTATCCAAGTCGACAGTTGGTTTAAAAGCCATTTGAAAAAGTCTCCTTTCTTAAAAAATAATTAACGGTTATAAAATCAAACTTGATTTTTTACATATTTCACACATCAGAAATGTTCCTTATACCAATTAATAATGATAGTCAAGTATTCTGATAAGTTTTTCCGGGGTAATAATTAGTGTCTGTCCGAAAAGTATTTTTTTCAATACCGGCAATAATTTCAGCTTATTTACCGATGTGAAGATTTGTGAAAAAGCTATTAGCCATTAGCTGTTAGCTCTTAGCTGAATGTGTTATATGTTTGATTTTTTAAGCTAAGGGCTAATTGCTAAAAGCTAACTGCTAAAAATCTTCGATTTAAGAATAGCATCCAACTGACTATAATTCAACAAATCCTATCAGAGTGCTGTTAAATCCGGCTTCCTTATTTATTTCTTTAACAGGCGTTTTATGCCAGGCGATGCGGGTAAAAAATTCATAGGGAGATTCGCCTGGGACAAGATATAATGTTAATGAAACTTTTTTGCCGTCGTCTTTGTCAAAAGGAGATTTAATTTTGATGTCTTCTGATGCAGGCAGGGAATTTTCCAGAAGTAATTCAAGTTGCTTGATTAAACTTTCCTGCCATTTTTCTGTCTTTTTATCCCTGCTGCTAATCAGCGGTTTCGAATCAATACTAAGTACGATTTTTGCCTCAGGGGTTTTTTCTACGAGATGCTCAATGGCTGAGCGGCTGTTTGTTATAAACAGGTTTGACATATCTCGATCGTATTGCAGTAAATGTGTCCATGCAATAATTCGATCAGGTGTCATATACTCGCTTTGATAATCTGTTTTTAATGTTTTTTCTCTATCATTTTCTTTAAATGATAATTCATCCTCATCCTCTCCTTTGAGATTATCAATGAGATTCAATGTTTTTTCTTCCGATAATAGAAGAGCTTTGTTTATTTCCCAGTTTTGCGAGTCGAATTCCTGAGCCATATGAAGAAAAATTCTTGCATTTAAAAGAGAGTCCTGCTTTTTTTCGTTCTGTTGTTTCCGCTCCTTCTTTTTTATATCTGCTTTGATTTGTGATGTGGAAAACTCGCCAAAAAAGGGAATTATATCCGGCTTTGTCTTAAAAAAAGCCATTTCACTTCCCTGATGAATGCTTGCCCAGCTCTTGTAGTCTTTTAGAATATCATCAATTTTATTCTCATCTCCCTTAACTGGAATACGAATTTCAAGTAACTTGCTGTCAGCCTGTTTTTGCATACTTTCAGGTATGTTAAGAGATGATGGCTGATAAACGATAATTTGCTTGAAAAAGGCGGAAAGCGCCTCTAAAACCGGTTCGGAAATATACGTAAATGGAAAATATATGGGTTTCATTGTTTCCTCTATTCAAATTACCACCTCCAGAGAGGCTGTGTTTATATTAGTTCTCAAAGGTACCCCGACACGCTGCTGTTAAGTGCCTAAAATGCCTAAA
>JAUWQK010000109.1 GCA_030611115.1 Deltaproteobacteria bacterium | reverse complement strand
TTAACCATTATTGGTTTTCGGAAATATATTGCTTCAAGAAAAGCATTGCCAAAGCCCTCAAAGTCTGAAGGATAGGTAACAAGATCTGCATGAGGGTAAATGTCATTCAGGGTATATATTTTCTTCCCTGATTCAGTGAATCCTCTTTTTTCATTAATTATGTCTGAAACAAAAATTGTATCAACGCCCATCAGACAAGCATATTCTTTTACTCTGCATTCGTAATCATAGCCTTCATCACCTGAAGCATGTGAAATAACGAGTTTGGCTTTCTTCCCCAATTTGTTGATAAGCTCTATTGTGAGCTCAATTTTTTTGCGCTTAACAACTCTGGTAGGCTGGAGAATAAATAACTGGTCGTCCTCGACTCCAAGAGCCTTTCTCACGTCAGATGCATAATCATCAACTGGTTCAGGCGGATTATTAAAGTCCATGACATTAGGGATGATGGTTGGAGAAATACCAGTTCTAAGACTTAACTGGTTATTAGCAGAAGAGTTGATTACCACGTGCTGAATTTGCGGCAGATGAGGAGGAAAGGCCATATTAAGGTATTCCCATACGGCGTTCCTCATAAAAGCCTGTCGTTCCCAGAAGAAATCGTGATGATGGGCAATTGTTGAGATGCCTGTTTCAGATATTAACTCAGCAATGGCTATGCCGAGAGGTATATTAAGCGGTATTGTCAGGCAATTTTCAGCTACCAGAAGATCAATTTTGAACTGCCGGATGAAGTTATAAAGATGTTTCTTTAATCTCAGCCTGAGTTCATGGATTCTCTGTGATACATAGTCGCTTCGTTTTTTCAATCTAAAGCAGTTTTGATGGATTTCCCGTATGTTGGGATGCTTAAAGTGAGCTTCAGGAACTATGTATGAACGCTCTGGTGCACGATCACACTCACCGGCAAAATAAAAACATGTAAATCCTTCTTTTTCAAAAAAGTGAGCCCATTTTGATGCTTCAAGGGAAACACCGTCTGTCCCGGCAAGGCGGGTTGAAATAAATCCAACATGTTTCGGTTTATGAGCGAATAAACGGCAAGAATTTTCTTCTTCAAATTTAATTTCATCATTTACTATATTCATATATCTCCTGATATCGAAAACAATCTACAGTATGATCATTTACCATTCCTGTTGCCTGCATAAAAGCATAACATATTACCGGGCCTGCGAATTTAAACCCCCTTTTTTTTAAATCAACGCTCATAGCCATTGATTCCTTTGTTTTTGAAGGAATTTCGTTTTGATTTTTCCATGCGTTTTTTATTGGTTTGCCTTTAGTGAACTGCCGGATATATGCATCAAAACTTCCGAATTTCCTTTGAATGTTAAGGAATGCTCCGGCGTTTTGAATGGCGGCTTCTATCTTAAGTCTATTTCGGACAATTCCTTTGTTCGATAAAAGCTTTTCTATTATAGCTGAGTCGAATTTTGCAACAATTTCCGGGTCAAAATTATTAAAAGCTTTTCTGTAGTTGTGGCGTTTTTTTAAAATGGTCAGCCAGCTTAAACCTGCCTGCGCTCCTTCCAGTATAAGTAACTCAAACAACTTTCTATCATCATGCAGAGGAATTCCCCATTCATTATCATGGTACTCTATATAAAGGGGATCACTCCCTGCCCACTCACATCTTGTCTTCATAATTACCAGAATCCGTCAAGGCCCCTTAATCCGTTCATATAAAGACGTCCGCTTGCTTCAAACATAGAGTAACTTGTGAGTAAAATGGGCATGTCATAGGAACCTGCAAGTTCTATAATGTTTTCCTTTGGTTTTTTTCCTCTTACAAAAACAATCGCAACAATTCCGGCAACTTTAGCAGTCTGTATAACCTGCTCTGTGGTTATACCGGTAAGCAAAACCGAGCCTTCCGCCAGTGAGGACAAAATATCATCCATCAGATCCGATCCTCCGGCCGCTACTATTGTTTTATCGAGCTGATCATCTCCAACAAGCACAGTTGCCTTTAATATATCTCTAATTTCAGATATTTTCATATGAAATATTAGTCCGTATTTTATCTCTTCCCAATTTCTACTTTCCAATTTCAAGTTTCAAGCCGTGAACGGCTACTAATATTTCATAATAGTCGTTCAATGTCAACGATATCGTCAGGCAGATATATACTCAGGTGGATAGGCTGAAATCAGAAGCTTCCCGCCGGTTTTCCACCTGAGTAGTTACAATATAGTTAGTGGCTGGACGAAAACTCAAAACACCTGAAATTATAATCAGATGGATGCTATTCTCAAGTAGAAAGCATTTAGCTTTTAGCAGTTAGCCTTTAGCTAAGAGCTAATAGCTAATGGCTAATAGCTAATAGCTAATGGCTAATAGCTAATAGCTTTTTCACAAATCTTCACATCGGTAAATAAGCTGAAACTATTGCCGGCATTAAAAAAATACTTTTCGTTCAGACACTATTTATATGATTTTGGATGCTTGACTGAAAAACAACGTTGGATTATATAGAGCAGGGTTCGGAGAACATTATTCGAAATTCTGCGTTTCAAAACAAATGGAGATTCGGGTTGGGAGAATTGGTATGAAAAGTTATAAGCTCAGGGCAGTTGAGACGGCAGAATACTTGAAAGCTCATATTAACAAGTCCCCTGAAACAGGCATTCTCACAGGGACAGGCCTTGGCAATAGTTTGGGCTCACTAAATGTTGATGCATCGTTCAATTACAAAGATATCCCTAATTTTCCTGTTTCGACGGTTCAGGCACATCTTGGGAAGCTTCTTTTTGGCGGCTTGAATGGAAAACCTGTTATTGCCATGCAGGGCCGGTTTCATCTTTATGAGGGCTACTCTCCGGCAGATGTTACTTTTCCAGTAAGAGTCATGCAGGAGCTTGGCGTTAAGATCTTAATTCTTTCCAATGCAGCCGGAGGACTCAATCCTGACTTTAAAGCCGGGGACATAATGATTGTCAAAGACCATATTAATCTTACCGGCTCAAATCCTCTTATCGGGCCCAATGAAGACAGTTGGGGTATTAGATTTCCCGACATGAGCAGAGCATATGATGAAAAGCTTGCTTTGCTTGCGGAAGATGCCGGTGCCAAAGCAGGTATAAGAATACAGAAAGGTGTATATGCAGGCTTAAAAGGACCATCTCTTGAAACTCCGGCAGAAGTACGTTTTTTAAAGACAATAGGTGCGGAAGCTGTTGGTTTCTCAACAGTTCAGGAAGTCATTTCGGCCGTGCATGGAGGAATGAGGGTACTATGCCTGTCGACGATTACCAACATTAATGATCCTGATGAGCCTGTTCCTGCAACTATTGAAGAAATTATCAGTGTGGCGGAGAAAGCTGCTCCCAGGCTTGAAACGATAATTAATGTTGTTGTATAGACTTTCAGATAAATAATTTCACTGTGTTATCAGTCGTTGACGTATAACTAATACGCCTTCCTCCTTCTGGCCTTGTGAAATTAATTATCTGAAAGTCTATAGGCTATATATAGTTTTGATCAACCGTTAACTGTGAACGGTTACGTCTAATATTTATTGAGTTGCTTGAAAAGGTGATAACTTGCTATGAATTCTGATATACTGGTTTTAAACGGAACATTGCTGACTATGGATTCAAGGGGCACGCAGTTCAAAAACGGTGCCGTTGCCATAGATGGTGAAAAAATTGTTGCTTTAGGGCCTGCTGATGATTTTTCATCATGGAATGCATCACGTATTATAGATGCCCGTGGAGGTATAATTATGCCGGGGCTTGTTAATGCTCATACTCATGCAGCAATGACATGTTTCAGGGGCCTTGCAGATGATCTTCCATTGATGACCTGGCTGAATGATTATATATTTCCTGCAGAGGCAAAGCTTGATTATGAAAAAGTTTATTGTGGAACTCTTCTTGCCTGTGCTGAGATGATCCTTTCCGGGACTACCTGTTTTTGTGATATGTATCTTTTCGAAGATGCTGTAGCCTGTGCGGCAAAACATGCCGGGATGCGGGCGGTGGTGGGCGAAGTACTATACGACTTCCCTTCACCCAATTACGGTCCAATAGAGCAGGGTTTTGCATATACGGAAATGCTTATCGAAAAGTGGAAAAATGATTCTCTGATAACTATTGCTGTTGAACCTCACTCTCCTTATCTTTGTTCGCCGGATCTTCTTAAACGAGCTTCTTTTCTTGCGAAAAAGAATAATATTCCACTTGTTATTCATGTCTCGGAAACCGAAAGCGAAGTCCAAACAAGCAAAGAAAAGCATGGCCTTACACCCGTCGGATTCCTTGCAGATCTTGATGTGTTGTCGCCGAATCTTCTTGCCTGCCATTGTGTTGCGCTGACAGATGAAGATATTTCTCTTTTGCAGCGTTTTGATGTTAAAGTTTCCCATAACCCTGAAAGCAATATGAAACTTGCATCAGGCATTGCTCCGATACCAGGGCTTTTAAAAGCGGGAGTTTGCGTCGGGCTGGGAACAGATGGATGCGCAAGCAATAATGATCTGGATATCTTCCTGGAGATGGATACCGCAGCCAAGCTGCACAAGGTAAACACTTTTGACCCGACTGTTATGGATGCATATACTGTGCTTAAAATGTGTACTATTGACGGGGCAAGGTCACTTGGGCTTGATGATATAACCGGCTCTCTTGAGCCAGGGAAAAGGGCGGATATTATAATTATTGATACCCACAAGCCCCATCTCACGCCGATGTATAACCCGGTTTCTCATATTGTTTATGCAGTAAAAGGGAGCGATGTCACAACCTCTATTATAAACGGGAAAATAGTCATGGAAGACGGCAGGCTTTTAACTTTGAAACTCGAAGATATAATTGAGGAGATTAAGATTATTGCAGATGAAATAAGAGGCCCTGAGGAGGAAATAGTGTCATGATTGAGTCCTATGCATTTGGTTCTATTGTAGTTGATGGAAGAAAATTCACATCTGATTTAATTATCTACCCCGATGGACATATAGATGCTTTCTGGTGGCGAAAGGCCGGCCATAGACTTGCAAGCGTTGATATCCATAAACTTATAAATTCAAAGCCGGAAGTCATTATTGCCGGCACAGGCTCAAGCGGTCTTATGAAACCTGAAAAAGAGCTTGAAAAATTACTTCAGCAAAGGGGCATAGAGTTTATTTCAACATTAAGCAGAAAGGCAGTAAAAATTTATAATGACCTGTCATCAGAAAAAAATGTTGGCGCATGTTTTCATTTAACATGCTGATAAAGGGTAACGGTTCACGGTTTACGGTTGATCAAATTAGATAGTAACTACTCAGGTATTTAGGCTGAAGGCTGAAGGAAACAGATGATTCCTGAGTGTTATTCTCTATGTTTAGGACAAAATTTCCGGACGCTTTAAGAAAATATTAGCTTCTCGGAGCCTTTTACCTAAA
>JAUWQK010000220.1 GCA_030611115.1 Deltaproteobacteria bacterium | reverse complement strand
AATGTCCTCACTTTTGACAACTTTTCCAATTACTTCGTTTTTTCTTTAAGAAATATAAAACTGGTATATCCAGCCGATGATTTCCACATCGTTCCAGCCTTTTTCATTAATCTCAGTCACCATTTTCCGTATGATCGAATCAAAATGAAGAAGGTTGTCAGGAAGCAGAAGTTGTGTTTCACTATCAATTCTTTCAAAAAGAAATGGCATTGCATCATGCATGACATTACACTGGGCTACAATCAAGAGGCGGTAAAGCTCATTATCCTTATTGCCTGCCAGCCGCAGTTCGATAACCTTATCCTTATCCAGCCCCGGAAAATCAACATCCGCAGCATGCTCTAATATTTCAGGGATGTCTGATTCACCAGGATTGCTTAAAACCCGATAGCTATGTTCCAGATAGTTGTGAAGTTCCATGTACCTGAGCGCAACGAACCTGTTGAACCATGTATATGCATAGGCACGCATGACCTGTTCAAAGCCGTCTTTTTTAACACGGCTGACCAGCTTTTCTCGCAGCTTCCCCTCTTTCTTTGTAAAAGCACGATCACCGATAACTGCCAGGTCTCCCTTGAATTCAATCGGCTCTATATGATCATCAGAAAAAATACCGTATATATTGGCTCTTTGAGTTACCGCATTTATAAAGTCTTCTCGTGCCTGTGGTGCGTATGCCTTGATCTTCGCTGTATTCACTTAATTCCTTTGGAATAATTATGAATGCTGTATGTTAAATTAGCGCACCTTCTGTGCGGATATAAGTATATTCGGGGTTAAAACCCCTCCTACTTCTGTGCAAACATAAGCAGTTTCTTGGATGTAGGAGCGGTTTCAACCGCGACCTATTGTTGCAGATCACCAACAAATGTAAATTCACCCGTATATTCGGGGTTAAAACCTTTTCTGCTGTTCGGGGTTAAAACCCCTCCTACTATTCAATTCTTACCCGAATATTATTTTTTACGGCTTCTAAAAGTTCATCTCTGACCTTATTAACGAAAGCATCCACATCATCTTCGGTCTCAAGATATAGTTTCTGCTTAAAAAAAGCGGGTTTTATTGTCTTTATCTGTTTGGGCTTTTCTTCATGTTCCGGATCAGGATTAAAGGCTTCGTCGATGTTCTCCAATGCTTCTTCAAACAGCTCCTGCGCTTCATTCACGCTATAAGAAATCTGCGGAATGCTGTATTCTGACCGGATCTTCTTTTTAATATCCTGAAGGGGGAAAAGCGTTTTGTTACAAAAATCATCTTCCGAGTTCTTTTCGTTCAACAAATCAGAAACATGGCTGATTTTCTTCTCAATCTCGAAAACAGCAGATGTGCGCTTTTCTTTAATTAGAGATTCATTAACTGTTTCAACTTTTGAAATTAATGTGTTTACTTCTTTTAGCATTTTATAAGGACTTGCGGCATTTAAAATCTGAGACATCCTTTGCAATGAATTGCCGGCATCAGTAACTTTTCCAAGGGCTGTCCAGTTAGGCTTAAACCTGTCCATTGCACTTCGTAATGTTTCCCAGGCATTCTTTTGATTCGTGTAAAAATCTTTCAGGTTATGGAGATCATCTGATGCATCCCGAAGATCATCTTTGTTTTCGTTAAACTTCTTTACAAACTCATAGTCATCATGGATATTCAGCAGCTTATCTGCTTTTTCCAAACACGCATCGATCTCCTTTTTGCCTGGATAATTGCCTGTATCAGCCAGAGGTTTGAACTTTTCAAGAGTTTGGCCCCATTTTTTCAAACCTTTACGAATGAATTGTATAAGTTGGTCCTGACCTTCAGGGGCAATAGAACCGAACAACTCTTTTGCAAGGACTCGCGCCTTCTGTATTTCTTTCTCCGGCGGTTCTTTTCTTCTAATTATTTTTACATTTTTCCACTGATGTGTTTTTGTAAGCAATGCAACGGCATCCTTGGGCTTGATTTTTCTACCATCGACAATTAGATTGATTTTTCCCGCCATATAGAACTTCGCAATCAAAATAATGACCTGTAAGTCACCCCATCCATAGGGTCTTTTTGTAAAGTGGCGAACCAGATCAGCGAGGATTATCGGCTGGCTGCTTGCGGTTTTCAGTTCAATAACTGTTCTTATTTCCTTGATGTCTGAAGGTTCAGCTTTTTCAAAATCCATCACCATTTGCTGCTGGACAATGTCATCTGATTCTATAATATATTTAATTTCTTTTATCGGCTCATCAGGCACTGAAGTCAGGTAGCTGAATTTGCTGAAAATGTTCCTGACAAGGTGGTCAAATGCCTCCTCTACAGCTTTGGATGTTATCTGAGCTTTAATTTCAAGCCTCCTGCCCAGGGTATAGTATTCCGCCTGTGCCATCAGATTATCAATCAAGCCAATCAACCTTTGCTTCCGGCTTCTGTTTCCATCTGCTCTATCTCTCAGGATTTGTTTGAGGCTTGTTGAAGCGGAGGCATCGCTTTTGTCCCTGATATACTTTTCTGTCTGGAGATATGTACGAATTTCGGAGATAAGGTTCCTGTCATCAGCGAGCTTTATAATTATGTGCCCTTCTTTATTTGAGCTGTACAGAATACATTTGGCAGGGATAAATAAAAAATACTCGTCGTGAAGCGGGCTGATGATCTCAAGTCCCAGTTCATCTTTCAGCTCTTTCCCCCAATACCTGCCATCGCAAACTCTGTTGAACGTATAGTCCGTTTTATACGGCGTGTAGCGATGCTTTGTTTTGCTTTTTAGTATGTCATCAAAAATTATATCCCCCAAAAGTTGTGTTTCCGCTGATGATGATATTTCCACGCTTTTAATTTCACGGGACACCTCCCGCTCGTCATCGGTTAGAAAGAAATACAGATCACCATTACGACTGATTAAGTTCTGCTTTTCAAGGCGCTCAATGGCCGCTTCTATTTTTT
>JAUWQK010000022.1 GCA_030611115.1 Deltaproteobacteria bacterium | reverse complement strand
TGCTTTTGCTATAACCATTACAAAATCGCCAACATGCTTTGTGTTAAACTGGGGTTTTACCACAGGCCTTGTAAGACCGATAATGGGCTTAGACAACCCGGCCAGCGTGGGTACATCCTCATAGCGTTCCAGGTAAACATGATTAGGCAGGATTAAATCGGCATTACTGGCAGTTTCATCCATGTATGATGAAAAGCTTACAACAAAAGGTATACTATCAAATGCCGTCTTCATTGCTTTACTGTCAGGCATTGAATACAGAGGATTTGCACCTGAGACAAAAATTACCTCAAGAGATCCGTCTCCGGAATTAATAACCTCGGCCAAGCGGTTTAACAAGGATTTTGCATGCGGATATTCACTGCCTGCTCCATCTATACGCTCTTTTTGCATTCCGCTTTCCGCAACGCTGTCCATTTCAAGCTCAGGCCATTTAATATAATCGGTCTCAGTTACAGCCCAAACACCACCATCTTCATTTATATTGCCTACAAGAGCATTTAATGCATGCACTGCCATAAATTCATTAAGGCTGCCGGGTATGCTTCCCTGCCCTTTGCCGCAAATTGCCAGAGGTTTTGAAGCTTGGGCAAAATTCTTAGCCAATGATACTATGGTAGAGCTGGTTATCCCTGTTATTTTTGATACTTTATCGGTGCTGTATTCGTTTTGGACCAGCTTCTTGAATGATTCAAAACCGGTTGACTGACTAATTTTTTTGGAATCTAACGAGTTGGCTATGATAACATTCGCAAGACCTAATGCCAAAGCTGCTTCTGTACCTGGTTTTATTGGAATCCATTTATCGGATTTTGCTGCTGTATTTGACAGGCGAGGTTCAATCTGTACCACTTTTTTGCCACTGGCTTTCCAGCCACTGTTGGCCATAAACATGCGCACCGGCGAGCCCCATCCATCAATTATTCCACTTCCGAAGCTTAATATAAAGTCGGCGTTTTCTGCATCAAATCCGGCTTGAGCATTTA
Source organism: Deltaproteobacteria bacterium (assembly GCA_030611115.1). The sequence goes on along the minus strand of JAUWQK010000022.1, from coordinate 9,201 downwards.
CACCGTGCATAAGTTGCAATGTCATCCCGTATGAGTCTTGAATGGAGGGCATAGTCATAAAATTAGGAGAGCCATATGCTGTTAGAAATCTTTTAAAAAGATTAGGTACCGTCCCGCTTTCTGAGTCCACAATAGAGCCAACTGTATGGGATTCGCCGTTTGATCTAATATCAGCAAGTTTTTTTGTAACCTCTGAGATAGCTTCATCCCAGGATATTTTTTCCCACTTTCCTTCGCCTCTTTTCCCCACTCTTTTTAATGGAGTTTTTACTCGCGTAGGGCCATAAAGCAACTGAAGACCCGATAAGCCCATAAGGCATAAACCGCCATCGTTTATCGGGTGTCCTTTCATGCCCTCTATCTTAACAACCCGGTCATCAACTTTGCGCACAGTAATACCGCAACCACCAGGGCAGAGCGTGCAGACTGAATCACTTTGACTGTATTCACCATCCGGCGGAACAGGAGTCCACGGCCAATTCTGCGACCATATAGACGAATCATCCGTCAGCTTCCATGGTAATGGTGTAATAGCTGTACCCGCTGCACCACCAACTACAAATGACAAGAAACTTCTTCTGCCTATTTTCATAGATTCTACCCCTTAAAAATGTGTAGCTCTTAAGGCTAATCGGCTTTAAAGTTTATTTACTTATGGCACACAAAACATGCCTCTTTTACCGTCTTAACTCTTGCTTGATTGCCGGTCTGTTTTTCATAAGGTCTTGGAAGCCAGTTGATTGGCCACGGGAGTGTCTCGACATCTGTCCCAATCTCCTTTGTAGCATGGCATTCGGCACAATCATCCATCTTCATACGCTCCCACGTATACTTCTTTAAACCTGATATGTTTTTCCCCCAGATATCCCGGCTGTAACCTGTAATTCTGTTTTCTTCATAAACTCTGGAATGTTCGGATTCGCCGATGTGCCCGTGGCAGGTGCCGCAATCCATTTCCGCCTTTTTGACATGCGCTGCATGTGAAAAGAATACGCAGTCCGGCTGTCTTGCATATACCAGCCATGGAACCTCTCTTCCATTTGCCACATATTCCTCAACAAACTTTATCTCGTTAGGATCCTCTCCCTGGGCCTCCTCATGGCAATCGACGCACTGCTCAAGTTTTGGAATCCCGGAGAAACTTCCATCCTCACGAAAGAAATGGCAGCTTTCACATCCCTCTTCAACAGCTTCAACATGAAGTACATGGTTAAAATCTATCGGCTGTTTTTTCTGGGAATAGAGAAGCTTAGGGAATATTATCCATCCGAATACAAGACTTGCAGCAAGTCCTAAAATGAAAAAAAGAATAATTGGTCCAGCAGCCCCATCAGCGGAAACTTCTTTAGCTTTATCATCTTGTGTACTCATGAAAACTCCGTCAAGCTTGGTTGATGTTTGAATGCACTGGTAAAGATGTTAATAGAACAAATAATTCTAAATTCTTTACCTTCAGATTTCATTTTTGTCAAGTAAAATTATTGAATTTGAATCGTTAAAGAAGATTTAAAATGTTTTCGATGCAGTTATTACCGGATATAACTAATGCCTGAACGAAAAGTCATGTTCAGGCAAAATCCGAATATCGAAATCCGAAATCCGAAACAAATTCGAATACCAAATGACAAAATAACCAAAACTAACACATTGGAAATACAATGTTTTTGTCATTAAAAAATTCGTATTTGGGTCATTGTTTCGTATTTCGTGCTTCGAATTTCGAATTTCTGACCGAAAACAGGGGTTTTCGTTCAGACACTATGTAGCCCTTCACGGCTTGAAACTTGAAATTGGAAAGTAGAAATTAGGGAGAGATAAAATATTTAGAGGTATCAATCATTTTATAGTTTATTTGAAATATTTTTTAGTGTAACTTACAGCCAGACTTCTGGGGAAATATCCTATGAAAATAAAAATATTGCGTATCCTGGTTTTGTTTGTATTTGTTTTTTCCGCTATTCAGTTGCAGGCTTCTAACTGCTTTGGGGAAAAAATTCCGGTAATTGCCAGCATTTTTCCGGTTGCAGACATGGTAAAACAGGTTGGAGGCATGTATGTTGATGTGATTACGGTTATTCCTCCTGGTGCAAGTCCTCACACATATGAACCAAAACCAAGTCTGTTAAAAAAGATTTCCGAGGCACGTGTTTTTTTTATGATTGGAGCCGGTCTTGAATTATGGGCAGGAAAATTTGTCAGATTATCAAAAAACCAGCTACATACAGTGAAATTATCCGAAGGAATTTCTCTGATAAGGTTATCAAAACATCATCATGATGACTTTGACCACCATCATGGTGAGGAAGATATTTCAGATACAGAGTCGGGTTTTGCCAATCCTCATATATGGCTTGATCCGAACATAGCGAAATTGATGGTTAATAAAATTATCTCAGTCCTTTGCAAGATTGATAACAAGCATATGAAATACTATGAAAAGCGGGGCTTAGCGTATTTGGATAAATTGGATGAACTCCATGTCTTGATAAGTTCGACGGTTGAGAAATTCAAAATTAGAAAATATGTTTGCTTTCACCCTGCATGGGATTACTTTGCAAGACAATACGGACTTGAATCCGTCGGTGTGATTGAAGCGGCTCCAGGAAGAAGCCCTACGCCGAGAAGTATAACAAAAATCGTTTCTCTTATAATAAAGCATGATATTCGGGCTGTGTTTGCTGAACCCCAGTTGAATCCAAAGGTTGCAGAAGTAATTGCCAGGGAAGCGGATGTTAAAGTGCTTTTTCTTGATCCAATGGGCGGTTCAGATGTAAAAGGCCGCAACAGTTATTTTGACCTTATGAAATATAATCTTAAGGTTTTGCAGGAGGCAATGCTTTGAAAGACCATGAAACAGATATTGGAAATAAAAAGGCCGTTTATGCGGACCTTCAAGATGTCTGGGTCAGTTATTACAATAAATGGGTGCTGAAGTCTATCTACTTGAAGTGCTATCAAGGTGAGATTGTTGGCATAGTAGGTCCCAATGGTGGTGGAAAATCAACCCTGCTTAAAGTTATTTTGGGACTTGTTCGTCCTCAAAAGGGTGTAGTGAAATTATTTGGACATAAGCCTGACAAGCACACCAGACTTGAAGTCGGATATCTGCCCCAGATTTCCAAAGCTGACAGATCTTTTCCTGTTACAGCCCTGGATGTAGTCCTGATGGGCTTATATAACAGGGTTGGTTTTTTTAAACGACCGGGAAGCAAAAGCAGGGAAGTTGCAATGGAGATGCTGGCCAGGATAAATATGGCTGAACATGCAGAAAAGCCCTTTGGAATTTTGTCCGGAGGCCAGCAGCAGAGAGTTCATATTGCCCGTGCATTGGCATCAAAGCCCAAGCTTTTGGTACTGGACGAGCCTTCAACAGGAGTTGACAGTGTTGCTCAGGAAGATTTTTATGAATTGTTAGCCAAATTTAGAGATGAAATGAATATATCGGTAATAATGGTTTCACATGATATAGGAGTTATTACTGCCCATGCGGATCGCATAGCATGTTTGAACTTAGAGATTCACTATCATGGTGAACCGGATTCCTGTTTTGAACCTGAAATAATGCAAAAGGTTTATGGGAAAAATCTGAATGTTATGGTTCACGATTCCAGATGTGCAACATGTTTTAAGAAGCATGAACATAATGATTGAAATTTTTAACTTTGAATTTATGCGAAATGCCTTTATGGCCGGAATAATGTTGAGCCCGGTTCTTGCTGTAGTGTCATTTTTTGTTGTGCTTCGTCGTTTATCATTTGTGGGGGTTGGTGTGGCGCATTCAGCATTCGGCGGCATTGCCCTGGGATTTCTTCTCGGTATATCCCCTACACTTACAGCTATTGTGTTTGCAATAGCTGTCTCTAATGCAATTGGCTACATAGGCAGGCATGGAAAATTAAGCGCTGACACAGCCATAGGAATCTTTTTTGCTTTTGCCATGGCGCTTGGGGTTGTTTTTATTGGCCTGTCAGATCAATACAATGTAGATCTTTTCGGATATCTTTTTGGTAACATACTCGCAATTACCAGTAACGATTTAATAATTATTGCATTGTTGGGCGGTTTTGTCCTCATATCCATTTTTTTACTTTTCAAGGAATTGCTGTTTGTTTCATTTGACAGAGAAGTTGCGCTCGTTAGCGGAATGCCGGTGGCTTTTCTTGATCATTTCTTTCTTACAATACTTGCTGTGTCAGTTGTAATCAGCATGAAAATTATAGGAATAATTCTTGTCTCAGCTCTTCTTGTAATACCCGGAGCAGCAGCTTCACAAATAACTGATCGCTATATTCCAATGATTGCAATTGCCATAGCAGTTGCTTTGATATCCACGGTAGGAGGACTGTTATTTTCATATTATGCAGACCTTGCATCAGGCGCAACCATTGTAATATTATCGACCATTATTTTTTTTATATTATTTATAGTCGGCCGGTTTCAGAGATAGAAATTAAGTAGCTTCTCAATAAGTTCAGGCAACTTTTTAAAAATTTTTATCGTCATTCTCGCGAAGGCTGGAATCCAGTGCTTTTTCGGATTTTCTGGATTCCCGTTTTCACGGGAATGACGTTTGGTGTCAGAACTTATTGAGAAGTTACGGTTAAAACAGGCAATTCTTTATGAACAATAAAATATCACCGCTCAAAAATTCAAGTGAGCTTATCAAGAAGAAAAGCTGGTGGAATAGATTAATGGAATGGCTGGCTAAAGCGAATAAAAATGTATGCCGCAATTGAAAGCCGGGCGGCGGGCCTCGCAGGTAGCGAGGCGCTAACTATTTATTTTCCCCAGTTTAATCGCACAAAACTCACCACACATGGTACAGCCTTCTTTGCCGGCACTTTCGCTGGTTTCCAGACATGCCCTTACTTTTTCAGGGTCTATAGAAATGTTTACCTGACCTTCCCAGTTGAATTCATCTCTGTATTTTGCCATGAGTAAATCTTTTTCAATTGCGCCGGGAACTCCCTTTGCGATGTCTGCAATGTGTGCGGCAATTTTTGAAGCAATTATACCTTCTTTTACATCTTCTATAGTAGGTAGTCTTAAATGCTCCGCCGGAGTAACATAACACAGGAAGTCTGCGCCGGCTGATCCGGCAATAGCTCCTCCAATAGCGGCAGTAATATGGTCATAGCCAGGCGCTATGTCTGTGGGAATCGGACCAAGTACATAGAATGGAGCTCCCTGACAAAGACTTTTTTCCAGCTCAACATTAGCCTTAATTTCTCTGATTGGAATATGTCCGGGGCCTTCAATCATAACCTGAACGCCCTGATCTCTTGCTCTTTTTGTAAGTTCGCCAAGGGTTATCAGTTCTTCGATCTGTGCTCTGTCAGTTGCATCGGCAATACATCCCGGCCTCAAACCATCGCCGAGACTGAGGACCATGTCGTAACGTTTAGCTATTTCGAGCAACTTGTCATATTGTTCGTAGAGAGGATTTTCTCTTTTGTTACATCTTATCCAATTAGCTAAAAAAGATCCTCCTCTGCTGACAATGCCTAAATGACGCCCTCCAATTTCAAGGCAGCCAATACTTTTTTTTGTTATTCCGCAATGAACTGTAACGAAATCTACACCGTCTTCACCATTTTCTTCTATGACCCCGAACATGTCTTCAGCGGTCATTTCAACGATAGCTTTATTAGAATTAAGCATCTTAACTGCCGCCTGATATATAGGTACTGTTCCAATTACCAATGATGATTCTTTGATAATTGCTTTTCTTATCGCTTTGATATCGCCGCCTGTAGAGAGATCCATAATAGTATCTGCTCCGGCGGCAATAGATACTCTTACCTTATTGAGTTCCTGGTCAACATCTGTACGGTCTTTTGACGTTCCGATATTGGCGTTGACTTTTGTTTTTAAACCCTTGCCAATTGCGAGAGGTGAAATGGATTTGTGCTTTTTGTTTCTTATTACTACTATATTACCATCTTCAACTCCCTTGCGAATGAATTCAGGGTCAACTCCTTCATATTCGGCACAGATCTCCATTTCTTCTGAGATTTTATTTTTACGGGCCATTTCTAATTGAGTCATAATTTATATCTCCGTTTTACAAAGTTGTAACAAGGTCTTTCAAAGAGAATTTTTTTCAAAAAACTTAAGTGTTAAGTCTTTTGCAATAATAAGCTCTGCTACTTTCTTTCCTGAGAGAAGCATTCCTCCGAAGATTGGCCCCATTCTTGGGCCACCAAAAGCGGCGTTTGCCGACATTCCTGCGACATATACGCCCGGGCAGATTTCTCTGGTATTTTCAATTGTCAGTTTTTCTGCCTTCTCTGCCCACATGGACCGTTCGCCCATTACTCCCCCGCTTTCAGTATTTAACTTCATATCTGCTTTTCGCTCAATAACATTAAGTATTTCCGTTGCATGTCCTGTTGCCTCAACAACATTTTTTGCCATAATCGTAAGGGGGTCAACATGAAGTCCCGCCATTTCCACAGGTGACCATGTAATGACAAGGCCGATAACACGATTTTCCCGAATTACAACGTCTTCCACACTCATACAATTAAAGATTTTTGCCCCAGCCTTAGTTGCATATGAGCATATCGTGCTAATGGATTCAACGGCGTCTGCTGTAAAATATCCCGGCTGATATTCTCTTGTTTTTATATCAAAAATATCCAGTACTTCTTTGCCTTCTTTTTGTACCACTATTTCGTTAAACATCATTCCGCCGCCCCACATTCCGCCGCCTATACTTAACTTGCGTTCATAAAGAGCTACTTTTTTTCCGGCTTTTGCCAGAAAATACGCTGCTACAAGTCCGGATGGGCCTCCGCCGACGATTGCAGTATCAACCTCTGTATATTCCAGAAATTTTTGTGAAAAACGGTCTATTATTGCTTTGGTTATTATAACCTCATTTAATGCCATAATATTATTACACTCCTTTTTAAGTAACGGTTCACGGTTCACGGTTTACGGTTGATCAAAACATAAAACTGTTAACTGTAAACCGACAACCGATAACTGTTATCTTATTAATTAGTTAAAAAAAATTACTTACAAGACTTTCAACCTTTTTGATATACTCAATACCTTATCGACAACCTCGGCAGGCTTTTTACCTATAACTCTTATCATCGGCTCCTTGCCTAAATCACCGCGGTCAAAAATTATATCTGGTATTGAATTCCTCTTTGAAAGTACGGAATCAATTCCCCATTTTAAAGAATACCCCTCTTTAAACTTTTTATCATCAGGCTCATCAGATCGGTCAAAATTATCCACATCAAATCCCAATGACATGCATATATTGATAATGTCTTCGGAAAACCTTATATTCATAGCGCATCGGTAGTTCGCATTGTATTTCATGGCGCTCAGGATTATGTTGGCAATATGGCGTGAAGCTCCAAAAGCGAGATCGCCGAAAGTTCCGGTCTCTTCTCCAATCCTGATAATTCGCCCCGGTATGGCTGCAATGTCTTCTGCCTTGTTTGCATAGGGTAGGGCATAACCCAGGTTTGATTGTACTTCGGGAATAATATTTCCGCATTTTTCAGCATTTAATCTTTGCAGGGCAGCCTTAAGTTTTTGAATACAGTTATATCGTTCACTTTCCTGCAGAACATGGGCCATGTGGTTTGTCGGACCATGTCCGCCGCCTATATTCAAAGAAAACCTTATGGCGGCAGTTGTGTATTCTTTTGCTGTTTTTACTGCTTCAAAAACAGATTTTCCCTCGGCAAGCTTTGTAGCAATGGCCGCAGAAAATGTACATCCAGTACCATGAGTATTTTTCGTATCTATCCTCTCAGAAGTAAACTCGTGAAAGTTTTTTCCATCATACAAAATGTCCACGGGATTGCCGGCAAGATGTCCACCCTTTACAACTACGTTTTTTGCCCCTAATCCGCAGATAATTTCGGCTGATTTTTTCATATCGTCAATAGATGATACCTTGATTTTAGCCAGTTCTTCAGCTTCCGGAATGTTTGGTGTAATTATAAGAGCTAAAGGCAAAAGTTCTTCTATCAGGGATTTTTTTGCTTCATTTACTATAAGTGGAGCCCCTCCTTTTGCCACCATTACAGGATCTACAACGAGCTTGTTTATTCCATATTGCCGCAGCTTTTTAGAAACTACTTTTATTATTTTGGAATTGGCCAGCATCCCGGTTTTGGCTGCATCAATTCCTATATCTGTGGCTACGGAATCAAACTGCTTTTCTACAAAATCTTCCGGGACCTCATAAACTCCCTGTACGCCAAGAGTATTTTGAGCGGTCAAAGCAGTTATGACACTCATCCCGAATCCGCCCAAGACGGTGATAGTCTTCAAATCCGCCTGTATCCCCGCTCCTCCGCCTGAATCCGATCCGGCGATGGTCAAAACCCTGCTGATGCCCATGACTTATCTCCTTCAATGCTGCAAATTAAAAAAGGCCGATACCTTCCTTACTGGAGATATGGCCCTTTGAAAATGAAAACGTAACAAAATTTTAGTTTCCGCTCCCTACGCTGGTATAATCCAGGTCAGGTTCAAAGGGTATTTTCTCAGCCGGACAGGCACCCCTGCAATTATTATATACTTACCTCAACTATTTCATATAATCAAGTAGATTCTTACCTATGATTCGTTCAGCGAAAAAGTGTTTAGTATAGTCAATAGATTTTCTTGACAAGGCTCGTTTGTATGTTATATCAAACAAAAATATGAATACTAAAGAGAACTCAGTGATAAAAGACATGCCATTTTACATAGAACGCCCCTTGTATCTCCAAAGGATTATGCCTTTTGTCGGCAAGGATATAATGAAAATCCTGGTCGGGCAGCGGCGTGTTGGAAAAAGCTACTTGTTGTATCAGTTGATGGATCGAATTTCATCTTTGGACCCTCAAGGTCAGCAGATATACATCAATAAAGAATTGCATGAGTTTGCCGCAATCCGTACTGCAGAAGACCTGATTGCATATGTTAATTCGTACCGGCAGTCGGATCGCAGGCTATATCTTTTTATCGATGAGTTACAGGAGATTGATGGTTTCGAGAAGGCATTAAGAAATTTCCAGGCAGAAGGAAACATTGATATCTATGGTACGGGTAGTAATGCGAAGCTGCTTTCAGGTGAATTGGCAACATATCTATCCGGCCGATATGTTGAAATCAAGGTATATGGTCTCACATATGCAGAGTTTCTTCAATTTCATAACCTGGCCAGAGGGCGAAAGTCCTTCA
>JAUWQK010000094.1 GCA_030611115.1 Deltaproteobacteria bacterium | reverse complement strand
TTAATGGCTAATAGCTTAATTAAACAGATAATACATTCAGCTAAGAGCTAACCGCTAATGGCTAATAGCTTAATTAAACAGATAATACATTCAGCTAAGAGCTAACCGCTAATGGCTAATAGCTTTTTCACAAATCTTCACATAGGTAAATAAGCTGAAATTATTGCCAGTATTGAAAAAAATACTTTTTGGACAGACACTAATTATGAGAAACATGACATTATGGAAAAAGTCCTTTTACAAAAAGCAGATTCCAGATTTAAAGACGAGATTGCTCAAAAAATAGGCATAGAAGAAATTAAGCCCTGCTATACATGCGGCTCATGCACAGGGGTTTGCCCGGTGCGGAAAGTCATAGACGATTTTGATCCGCGGCGCATTATACATATGATAATTTTGGGAATGAGAGAAGAAGTTCTTTCATCGGATCTGATCTGGTTCTGCTGCTTATGTAACAGTTGTTATTTTGTTTGTCCGCAAGGCATTAGATTCAGCAGGATAGCAGCAGAACTACAGAAAATGGCGCTATCTGAGAAATATGTTGATGAAAACTTCTTGAAAAGACTGGAGCCTGTTAACAACTATTTGAAGGATTTATGCCGGTTAACGATGTTCAAGAAGGTGAATGAAGGTTTTCGGGGTATACACACAATGCCATGCTGGCAGAAAGATACAGTGAAAAACGGTTAACAGTTTACGGTTTACGGTTCACAGTGGGTGCGATACAAAAAAGTGACATAGAACAAAACGTGACCATTTCGGTGCCAAGAAGCACCAATTGAATGATGAATGTCGAACAGGGAATATTGAATATCGAAGTGTGGATGTTTTTTTTAAAATTATTAAGTACCTTCCTTCGTAATTCGACATTCCTTGTTCGACATTCGACATTGATTACTTGATATAATTTAATAGTATAGGAATTTCCATTTTATGCCTAATGAATTCGGTATGATAGGATATAGGTGAATTTTTTTGAACGTCGAACATCGAACATCCAACGTCGAACATCGAATGATGAAATCGCTTCGCTCCGCCGGTTTATAAATTGGCAGAATACCTTATTCAAAATTCGATGTTGGGCGTTCGATGTTCGACGTTCATCTTTTAAGTTCGCCTGAAGGGCGTTAAGTTCTGTCACTTTTTTGTATTGCACCCGTTCACAGCTTAAGGTTTATATATGAATATTGAAAAAGTTGACAGAATTTTAGAAGAACATGAATACAAGCATTCGGCAATAATCAGTATTATGCAGGATGTTCAGGGTATTGAAAATTATCTTCCCGAAGATACTCTTCGTTATATTTCCGAAAAGATGGAACTGAAGCTTACAAGGATTTTTGACATTGCCACATTTTACAAGACCTTCAGCTTAACACCCAGGGGACGTCATACAATCAGGGTTTGCAGTGGGACAGCATGTCATCTTGGTGGTGCTGTGAAAAATCTGGAGCAAATTCAAAGGACAATAAATATTCAAGAAGGGGAAACTACAGATGATCGTATGTTTTCTCTTGAGACTGTTAACTGCCTGGGGGCATGTGCCCTGGCTTCCGTGATGGTAATTGACGAAGATTACTATGATGCAGTTAATCCCGGGAAGATAGAAAAAATTTTATCCCATAGACTTTCAGAACCGGAGAGATAGCGGGTTGAAACAAATTAAAACCATATCAGATCTTGAAGATTTAAGGAAATCCATTCTTAAGCAAAGAGACCCGGAGAAAATTACTATCAGGACGTGTCTCAGCACTGGATGCAGGGCAAAAAAATCGATCAAGGTTATTTCTGCTTTGGAGGATGAGTTAAATAATCAAGGTCTTCAGGAAAAGGTAGAAATTAAAAGAACCGGATGCCATGGCTTTTGTGAAATGGGTCCCATTATGGTGATAGAACCGGCAAATATTTTCTATCGTCAAGTTACATCCGAAGATATAGCGGATATAGTTTTTGAGACAATTTTAAAAGGCAATATTGTTAAGCGGCTTCTGTGGAAAGACGCCGGAACAAAGGAATATACAAAAACAGAACAAGAGCTTCCTTTATATAAAAAACAGAAAAAGTATATATCTTATAACAGCGGCAAGATAGACCCAACTGATATTGAAGACTATATTGCAGCAGATGGATATTCTGCTTTGTGTAAAGCCATAAGTGCTATGACTCCGGCAGAAATAGTGGAAACAGTAGTTGCCTCGGACCTGCGGGGAAGGGGAGGGGGTGGATTTCCGACAGGTCTTAAATGGAGGATATGCAGTGCTGCCCCAAGTGATATAAAGTATATCATTGCCAATGGTGACGAAGGTGATCCCGGAGCTTTTATGGACCGCAGCCTGATGGAAGGTGATCCGCATCGTATTATTGAAGGCATGATAATATCTGCTTATGCCATAGGTGCAAGCCAGGGATTTCTTTATGTAAGGGAAGAATATCCAATAGCAATTGAGCATTTATCAATTGCTATACAGAAGGCCGAAGAATATGGTCTGCTGGGAAACAATATAATGGGCACTGGATTTGATTTCAATATATCAATAAATAAAGGAGCCGGTGCCTTTGTGTGTGGTGAAGAGACAGCACTTATAATTTCAATTGAGGGCAAGAGCGGCACACCACGGTCAAGACCTCCTTACCCTGCTTTTGAGGGATTATGGGGAAAACCTACAATTATAAATAACGTGGAAACTTTTGGGAACATAACGCAGATTATTTTAAAGGGCGCTGATTGGTATTCTGATATTGGAACCACAGGAAGCAAGGGAACCAAAATTTTTTCTCTGGTCGGAAAGGTAAGAAATACAGGTTTGGTAGAAGTTGAGATGGGAACGACCCTTAGAGAAATAATCTTTGATATAGGAGGGGGGATTAGAAAAAATAGACAATTTAAGGCGGTTCAAACAGGTGGCCCTTCCGGAGGTTGTATTCCAATCAGCAAGATAGACATGCCGGTTGATTACGACAGCCTTAGAGAAGCCGGGGCAATTATGGGCTCTGGTGGCATGATCGTTATGGACGAAACATCATGCATGGTGGATATAGCCAGATATTTTCTTAACTTTTTGTTGTTTGAATCGTGCGGCAAATGCGTTCCATGCAGGGAAGGCTTGAAACAGATGCATCATATTTTGACGAATATTTGCGAAGGCAAGGGAGAAAAAGGAGATATTGAGGCTCTTACCGAACTTGGCCATTTTATGATTTTGACTTCTTTGTGCGGTCTTGGCGCAACTGCGCCCAATCCTGTTCTAAGTACTCTGCGTTATTTTCATGATGAATATGTTGCTCATATTTATGATAAAAAATGTCCGGCTGGTGTTTGTAAGAATCTTTTTGAATACATGATTGACGAAACATTATGCAACGGTTGTACGCTATGCAAGGTTAGATGCCCTGAGAAAGCGATTTCAGGTGAAAAGAAAAAACCACACAAAATAGATACAGCAAAATGTATTAAATGCGGAATCTGTTATAATTCATGTAAAAGACAGGCTGTTATAGTGATATAGATAGTAACCGTTCACGGTTTACAGTTTACAGTTAACGGTTGATCAAAACATAAATATAGATGAAAGCAAGAGGCTCAGTTGTGAAAACTCAATTTAGGTTTATATTTCGTGTATAGAAGGTTTACAGTTCACGGTTCACAGTTTACGGCTGTTCAAAACATAAAACTGTTAACTGTAAACCGACAACCGTGAACTGTTAGGAGACAGGTGAGTGAAAGTCCCAATAACAATTGATGGACAAATGGTGCAGATTGACGGTGGAGCTCCTATAATTGATGCAGCAAAAAAAGCAGGAGTCGTTATCCCGACGCTATGCTATCATGAAGCCCTCAAGCCTTATGGAGCATGCCGTCTTTGCATGGTTGAAATTGTTCTTAATAAGCAGCGAAGACTTGTGACCGCATGTAATTTTCCAGTCGAAGGCGGCATGGAAGTTTTTACTGATACAGCAAAACTCAGACATATCAGAAGGATGATTATTGAATTGCTTCTTGCAAGGTGCCCTGATGTATCGAGCCTTCATGCTATGGCAAAGCAGATGGGTATTAAATCATCCAGGTTCAAGAAACAAGATTCTACCGAATGTATTCTGTGCGGTCTTTGTGTACGTTTTTGTGAAGAGGTTGTGGGCGTCAGTGCGATAGGCCTTGTAAGCCGTGGCATTGACCGTGAGGTGGCTACGCCGTTCAAGGTAGCATCTGATGTTTGTATTGGTTGCGGTTCATGCACTTATATATGCCCTACCGGCTGTATTGAAATGGTGCCCGATAAAAAAATACCACAAATGCGCACTATGAAAATGGGGCAACATTCCTTAAATCCTTGTATTAATGAATTTCAGTGCGAAACATGTCCAATAGAAAAAGAGTTTTTTGAAGACATGAGACTTGTTATTGCTGAATTTCGCAACAATTGAAAAAGTGCTGTAGCTGTAGCCGTTTACAGTTAACAGTTTACAGTAAAAATTTTTGATTATAACGGATTTTGGGGAGGCGAAGGGTGGCAAGGATTTCCTCCCCGAAATCCGTTATAATCAAAAAAATTCATTTTAAAAAACCGTGAACCGTAAACAGCTAAAAATCAGGAAACAGCTCTTTTCTTTTCCACGACTTCAGGTGAAGCCATTTTTTTGCTGCGTCGTTTAATGCCTGGGAATTGAATTGCTGTTTTTTGTGAGTAGTCTAATATTTTGTTGCCATTTAACAGGGCAAGCAGAAGTCCTTCCTCACGACAACGGCCATGATGACTGCATTTCTTTCGTGTCTTTTCAAAATAGTTAAGAGGGGCCTGGCAATTAAAAACCTTAACATCCACATATTCTTCTGATAGGAATTCACCACAATAATCAATTTTCTTTTTTCTTCTCAGAATTTCTACGCCTAAGGATAAATCAGGACAATTATCGTCAAAACGCGGGCACTTTTTACAATGTTCATAAAATTTCAAAGGGGCCTGACACTCAAATTCAAGTACATGAATCATTCCTGTTATACCGCTTTTCATTAAAAACTCCTTTATAGGTAACTGCTCAGTCCAAAGTTCTGTCATTCCTGCGAAGGCAGGAATCCATAACCCATTGATTTCGCTGGATTCCCGCCTTCGCGGGAATGACGGTTCGGCCAATAGGATATTTCTTTAAAATTCATGGGGTTAGAAAGAACTATGGACTCTTAAGTCAGTTAAAAACGGGTTTGTAAATTTCTGTTTAATGTATCAGAAATAACCGGTCCCATCCCAGCAATGAGTACATAATTTATCTTTTGGGAGACCAATCGCCTCTATGAGGTCTTCAATTTTCTGATATTTTAAAGAAGTAAGTTTTAACTGCTGCTTTATTCTTTCAATCATTGCATGATTTTTTTCCGTTCCTGCAATTGCATATTCATCTATTGAGTTATCTTCACTGCTTTCAAGCTTCATTATAGCTTTTCTTCCTGCAAGATCCAATGTGGATCGTGATGTGGAAAAATTCAGAAACTCACAGGGATAAATCAAGGCAGGGCATGCAATCCGCATGTGAACTTCCAAAGCTCCATAGTCATATAATATCTGGACATTATCCTTTAACTGCGTACCCCTTACAATTGAGTCATCACAAAATAGCATCTTTTTACCGTCAATCAAAGTTTTGACCGGAATCAACTTCATCTTTGCAACAAGATCTCTTATACTTTGACTCTGCGGCATAAAACTTCTCGGCCATGTAGGAGTATATTTAACAAAAGGCCTCGCGTACGGAATTTTCTTTTCATTAGCATACCCTATTCCGTGCCCTATCCCTGAATCCGGAATTCCTGCAACAAAATCAATCTCAACATCATCATTCTTGGCAAGAGCGCAACCGCATCTGTACCTGACAGATTCAACATTAATGTCTTCATAGCTTGATGCAGGATAACCATAATAAACCCATAGAAAAGCACAGATCTGCATTTTATCGCCCGGCTTTCTTCGCTGTTCATAGCCATCCGCTGTCATAAAAACAATTTCGCCGGGGCCAAGATATTTATCAATTTCAAAACCAAGATTAGGCAATGCACATGTTTCTGAAGATACTGCATAAGCCCCTTCTTTCTTGCCAATCACAACAGGAGTTCTTCCTAATCTATCTCTTGCAGCATAAATACCGTCTTCTGTGAGTAAAAGTATTGAATAGGAACCTTTAATTGACTCCTGTGCATT
>JAUWQK010000024.1 GCA_030611115.1 Deltaproteobacteria bacterium | reverse complement strand
CAACTTGCCGAGAAGCTTGGTATTCGCCAGAATATGATTAGTGATTATGAAAGAGGTAAGCGCAGGCTTTCACCATCAATGGCAAAACGCATAGCCAAAATTCTTCACATCAAAGTTGACAGAATCTCCTAAGCGCGAACATGTCACTTCAGCGGCCAGCCAAGGGCGGCGTGCAAAACTTGCAGTTCGTGTTGCCCTGGCTGCGGCCTCCGGTTAATCATCATAATGAGCTTTCAAATTTCTTATATTAAAATTTGCCAATTTGCCTTTATTTATTGACATAATAAAAAAAAATGGTTTATGAATTCTTTTTTTATGTTAGAAGTCATAAATTGGTTAAGGCTTTTTTTGAGCCTTTAACATGAAATAATATTAAAAGGAGAGCTACTGTTTATGGGTTCCAAAAAAAAGGAGGCCAAGGAAAAACCCCTGGAAAAAATGACAGCCAAAGAACTGAGAGAGGTTGCCATTGAGATGTCTGAGATCACAGGCGTTCACGGGATGAACAAGGCCGAACTTATTAATGCGATAAAACTGGCTAAAGGGATTGAAATAGAATCCGGTAAAAAGACAGATTCACAGGTTCGTGAAATAAAGGGAAAAATCAAAGAGTTTAAGGCAAAAAGGGAAACGCTTCTTGAATCAAACGATAATAAAATGGCTGCTATTTATAAGCGCCGTATTATCAGGCTGAAGAAAAAAACACGCAAAGCCGCATAACTTCATTTGAAAACTTTGTGAGAAAGCTATTAGCGGTTAGCTCTTAGCTAAAGGCTAACTGCTAAAAGCTAACTGCTAAAAATCTTCGATTTGAGAATAGCATCCAATTGACTATAATTTCAGGTGGGTTGAGTTTTCCTCTTTTCACTTAGGTTATGGTGATGAAATTTAATGAGCTCGTCCAATTTGCAGAACCTGATCAAGTCTTATGTTGAATTTCTATCCTCTGAAAAAGGTTATTCAGTTAACACCTCTCGTGCTTATTTGCATGATCTGAATGAATTTGCGGATTTTCTCGTACTGAGCGGAATTAGAGGTAAAAAGAAGCAGAATAAAACATATGATTTTAAGGTAAATGAAGTTCGTTCTCTGATGATAAGGGGATATCTGGGATTATTATACAAGAAGAACAAAAAATCCACTATAGCACGCAAGCTTTCGGCTATACGTTCTTTTTTCAGATATCTTATCAAGCACGGCATAATTCAGAATAACCCGGCAGAATTGATACATACGCCTAAACAGGAACAAACGATCCCTGCATATCTTACAGTTGATGATATGTTCCGTCTGCTGGATTCGATTAAGACCGATAATAGGCTGGGGCTGAGGAATCGTGCTATTTTTGAAACCCTTTATTCCACGGGGATACGTGTATCGGAACTTGCTGGAATGAATGTTTTTAATGTGGATTCTACGAGAAGTACGATCCGCGTGCTTGGAAAGGGAGACAAAGAGCGAATTGTCCCTATCGGTGATAAGGCTTTAAAGGCTATAAAGGTATATAGAGATAAATTACATAAAGAAACTGATTTACAAATCAAGGGGGATGGGCCGCTTTTTTTAAATAAAAACAATGGCCGCCTTACTCCAAGATCAATTGCACGCATCCTGGACAAGCTGGTTAAAGAATGCAGCCTTATGGTTCCGGTTTCACCCCATGCACTGCGACACACATTTGCAACCCATATGCTTGATGCAGGGGCGGATTTGAGAGTGGTTCAGGAACTATTAGGCCATAAAAGCCTTTCGACTACACAGAAATATACACATGTCAGTATCGACAGGCTGATGAAAACATATGACAAGACCCATCCTAGAGCATAGAAGGTGATTAATGATATGAATTTTCATGGAACAACTATTCTTGCAGTCAGGCATAAGGGGAAACTGGCAGTTGCTGGTGATGGCCAGGTTACCATGAATAATACCGTTGTAAAACATCATGCCAAAAAGGTCAGAAGGATCTATAATGACAGGATAATTGTAGGCTTTGCCGGCGCTACCGCCGATGCTTTGAATTTGTCTGAGCGCCTTGAAGCAAAGCTGGAGCGTTACAACGGGAATTTGACGCGAAGTGCTGTTGAACTGGCCAGGGACTGGCGTACCGACAAGTATTTAAGGCGTCTTGAGGCAGTCATGATAGCGGCGGATGAAACAAATATGCTCCTTATTTCAGGAAGCGGTGATGTTATAGAGCCGGATGAAGGTGTTATGGGTATAGGCTCCGGCGGCACAAGTGCTCTGGCGGCGGCAACTGTACTAATAAAACACTCGGGCCTTGATGCAAGGAGTATTGTGGAAGAGGCGATGAAAATAGCGGCATCTATTTGTGTGTTTACAAATGATTCTTTTACAATAGAAGAGATGTAAGGAACAGAAAATCGATATGAGAGATCTAAAACCATCAGAAATAGTTAAAGAACTTGATAAATATATTATTGGTCAGAACAAAGGCAAGCGTTCTGTTGCGATTGCTTTAAGGAACCGCTGGCGAAGGCAGCATGTTTCGGAAGACATTCGTGAAGAAATCATGCCGAAAAATATTATATTGATTGGCCCTACCGGGGTAGGAAAAACCGAAATTGCAAGGCGATTGTCTCTTTTGACTGATTCTCCGTTCGTAAAGGTTGAAGCTTCCAAGTTTACCGAAGTCGGATATGTGGGCAGGGATGTTGAGTCGATGATAAGGGATCTTCTTGAACTAACTGTAAACAGGTTAAAATCAAGAGAAAAGGAAGCGGTTAAGGAAAAGGCATGGCAGATTGCCGAAGAAAAAATGCTTGACCTGCTTCTTCCAAAGCCAAAGGTTCAGCAGGTACAGAAGGACGAAGATTTAAAAGAAATACCCCTTGAGCTTGTAACCGGTAATGGAGATGAAACTTCTTCCACAAGGGGAAAGCTTCGCGCCATGCTTCGCGAAGGAAAACTTGACAACAGATTTGTGGACCTTGATGTTTCAGAAAGAGCCATGCCTGTTGTGGAAATTTTTTCAAGCATGGGGATGGAAGAAATGGGCATCAATTTCAAAGACATGTTAGGTGGAATGGTGCCCAAGAGTAAAAAGAATAGAAAAGTTAAAGTGTCTGAAGCCATGGAAATTCTTGCCCAGGAAGAGGCCCAGGCCCTTGTGGATATGGATAAAGTTATAAGCAGGGCGATCGAGAAGGTTGAGCAGTCGGGGATAATTTTTCTTGATGAAATAGATAAAATTGTCGGGAATGGCGGCGGACATGGGCCGGATGTGTCCAGGGAGGGGGTTCAGCGCGATCTTCTTCCTATTGTTGAGGGGAGTACAGTTACCACCAAGTACGGTTCGGTTAAAACAGACCACATCCTTTTTATAGCATCCGGAGCCTTTCACGCAATCAAACCTTCTGATATGATACCGGAACTTCAGGGGAGATTTCCCATCCGGGTGGAGCTTGACTCTCTTGGGAAAGAAGATTTTGTAAGGATACTGACCGAACCTAAGAACGCTTTGCTTCTTCAGTATATTGAGCTTTTAAAGACCGAAGATGTTGAGGTCGTCTTTGAGGACAATGCTGTTGATGAAATAGCGCGAATTGCTGAAGAGGTTAACAATCTTACTGAAAACATAGGAGCAAGAAGACTTCATACGCTCATGGAATGTATGCTCGAAGACATTCTTTTTAGCGCTTCAGACATTAAAGAATCTAAAGATAGAAAAATAGTAATTGACGGGCAGTATGTGGTAGATAAATTAAAGGATATCAAAGACGACGAGGATCTTAGAAGATACATACTATAGTTCAAACCTCGTTAGTAATGGTCAATTATGGAGCAATATTTTTGACAAAAAGTTTAGTTTCTGGTTCACAGTTCACGGTTCCAGGTTAATCGCTTTACGATTTTTTTCTCAGCCCTTGATTTCATTGGATGAACATTATGAACCAATCAACTTTTTAAACCGTCAACCGTGAACCGTAAAGAGGTCTGTATCTATGACTCCAAATGTGGCTGACATACTTATTGAAGCGCTGCCCTATATAAGACGTTTTTATGGGATGACCATCGTTATCAAATATGGCGGACATGCCATGGTTGATGAGCAGTTAAAGGAAGATTTTGCACGGGACATAACTTTGCTGAAGTTCGTTGGGCTGAATCCGGTTGTTGTTCATGGTGGAGGGCCGCAAATCAATCTGGTGCTTGAGCAGATGGGGATACGTCCTAAGTTTGTCAGGGGTATGCGTCTTACGGATGAAGCTACAATGGATGTTGTAGAAATGGTCCTCGGCGGTAAGGTGAACAAGGAAATAGTTGCTCAAATAAACAGGCAGGGCGGTAAGGCCGTGGGCTTGAGCGGTAAAGACGGGGGGCTTATATCAGCAAAAAAGCTGCATATCATATATCAGGAGGATATGGATAAACCACCTGAGATAATTGATCCCGGCATGGTTGGAGATGTTACTAAGATAGATCCGGATATCATAGATACAATGACGGTTAAGGGTTTTATCCCGATTATTGCGCCGGTTGGCGTGGGTGATTCGGGTGAAACATACAATATAAATGCAGACATTGTGGCAAGCAGAATCGCAATGGCTCTTTCTGCAGGACGTCTGGTATTTCTTACTGACGTTGATGGAGTCTTAGACCTTGAGGGCGCCTTAATATCTTCAATTGATACGGAAAAAATCAGTAAGATGGTTGAGGATAAAGCAATTTCAGGGGGAATGATTCCAAAGATCGAGTGCGCTCTCAGCGCACTTAATAATAATGTTAAAAAGGCTCATATTATAAATGGATGCAAGCGTCATGCTTTGCTGCTGGAGCTTTTTACTGATAAGGGAATTGGGACTGAAGTTACGACATGAAACCTGTAAAAAGCGAAATAATAAATAAGGCAGATAAAGTAATAGCAAGAACTTACAATAGATTTCCCATCGTTATAACAAAAGGGAGAGGATGCACCCTTTGGGATTCAGATGGGCGAGCTTATACGGATTTTGTTGCGGGAATTGCGGTATGCAACCTCGGGCATGCGCATCCGAGAGTTGCGAAAGCCCTTTCAAAACAGGCTGAAACACTTTTTCATGTTTCTAACCTTTATTATACAGTACCCCAGACAGAGCTTGCATCATGGCTTGTTAACAACAGTTTTGCGGACAGAGTTTTTTTCTGTAACAGCGGAGCTGAGGCGAATGAAGCGGCTATAAAGCTGGTGAGAAAATATTTCAATGATAAAGGCGAAGAAGGCCGTTGCAGGATAATAGCCATGGAAAAATCTTTTCACGGCCGCACTATGGCAACTCTCTCCGCCACAGGCCAGGAAAAGATGCGCAAGGGATTTGAGCCGGTACTTAATGGTTTTGATTTTGTTCCGTTCAATGATATTGAGGCGTTGCAAAGCAAGATCGATTCTTCAACATGCGCAGTTTTAATTGAACCGATCCAGGGAGAGGGGGGTGTTCGCTGCCCTGCTCCCGAATATCTTAAAGGCGTTAGACGGATTTGTGATGAAACGGGAACTCTTCTGATTTTTGATGAAATCCAGACAGGGCTGGGCCGTACCGGTAAACTTTTTGCCTATGAGAATTTCGGGATAGAACCCGATGTAATGACCCTGGCAAAGGCCCTTGCCAACGGATTGCCAATAGGCGCCATGCTGACTAAAGAACATATCTCTGAAGCGTTTGTTCCTGGTTCGCATGCCTCAACTTTTGGAGGAACACCGGTCGTTACAGCAGCTTCACTTGAAGTTGTTAAGATCCTTATTGAAGAAAATGTTATAGATTACGGCCGAAAGATTGGAGAATATTTCAAGCAAAAGCTTTTCCGGCTGAAAGACAGACATGAATCAATTATTGATGTTCGCGGGATAGGCCTTTTGCTTGCCATGAAGGTAAAAGTTGATGGGGATAAGGTCGTGAAAGCGTGCATGGATAAGGGTTTTTTAATCAACTGCATTCAGGGTAAGATTCTACGTTTTATTCCCCCTCTTATCATAGGAAAAGAGGAAATTGACTCTCTGACGGCATGCTTAGATGAGTTGTTTGACAAGTTGGATTGAGAGGTCGCATCGCTATGAACAAAGATATACTAACTCTTTTAGATCTTGAAAAGGAGGATTTTGAACTATTTTTCAAGCGAGCCTTGGAATTGAAAAAAAATCAAAGAAAGAATATTAAAAAAAGACCTCTTGCAGGAAAAACATTTGGGCTTATCTTCGACAAACCATCGACCCGTACACGCCTTTCTTTTGAGGTGGCAATGATTCAGCTTGGCGGAGCTTCAATTTTTATAGGCTCAAAGGACACCCAGATGGTTCGAAACGAGCCTGTTAGAGATACCGCCAGAGTCCTCTCAAGATATTTGGATGGTCTCGCCATTAGAACTTATTCTCAGGATCTTTTGAAAGAGTTTGCAGAGTTCTCTACCATTCCGGTTATTAATGCTTTGACCGACTTGTACCATCCATGCCAGGTTTTAAGCGATTTGATGACGGTAATAGAACACAAAGGAGGTTATGAGGGCCTGAAGATAACCTGGGTCGGGGACGGGAATAATGTGTCCCACTCATGGATAAATGCCGCAGCCGTGCTTGGTTTAAACCTTGTGCTTGCATGTCCCGAAGGATACTATCCTGATACTGATATATTAGAGACGGCTCGTGAGAGAGGTCACGGCAGCATTATAGTAACTTCAGATCCTGTTGAGGCAGTAAAAGATGCTGATGTGATTTATACTGATGTATGGGCCAGCATGGGACAGGAGAGTGAGCACAGTACAAGAAAACGTGTTTTCGAATCTTTTCAGGTTGATAAAGGGCTTTTAAAAAATGCTTCAAAAGATGTTATTATAATGCACTGCCTTCCGGTTCACAGAGGTGAAGAGATGAGCGAAGAAGTTCTGGAGTGCCCAAATTCCGTTGTCTGGGATCAGTCTGAGAATAAACTTCATATGCATAAGGCTATACTGGAAGTATTAATAAAATAGGGCATGGTTCTTAATAAAGATGAACATCGAACATCCAACGTCCAACTTCGAATTTTGAATAATGTATTCCGCCAATTTATAAATTGGTAGAGCGAAGCGATTTCATCATTCGATGTTCAACGTTGGATGTTCGACGTTCATCTTTTTAGCGACTATGGCATCATGCATAGTTGCCTGTTAACCAAAGTTAGAACAAGCCCATAAAATAAATTCAATGAGTTTAAGGAGTTTAATGTGCCGGAAAAAAATTAATAAGGTTGTTTTAGCCTATTCAGGCGGCCTTGATACATCTGTAATTTTAAAATGGCTGATTGAAACCTACAAATGTGATGTGGTTGCATTTTCGGCTGATATAGGTCAGGAAGAAGAGCTTGATGATATAGAAGAAAAGGCCTTAAAGACCGGTGCAGTGAAGGTTTACATAGATGACCTTAAGGAGACCTTTGTTGCTGATTATGTGTTTCCGGCATTTCGTGCAAATGCAATATATGAAGGCCAATATCTTTTAGGGACATCTCTTGCCAGGCCTCTTATAGCAAAACGTCAGATGGAAATTGCGAAAATCGAGGGGGCTGATGCTGTTAGCCATGGTGCAACCGGCAAGGGAAATGACCAGGTCAGGTTTGAGCTGAGTTACCTGGCCCTGAATCCTCATATTCATATTATTGCTCCGTGGCGTGAATGGGAGCTTAACTCCAGAACTTCTCTTATGGAGTTTGCTGGAAAACATAGTATAAAGGTGCCGGTAACGCCCGCAAAGCCGTACAGCAGCGACAGAAACTTGCTTCACATCAGTTATGAAGGAGGTGTCCTTGAAGATCCTTGGAAAGAACCGCCTGAGGATATGTTTACCCTGACTGTTTCTCCCATGAATGCGCTTGATAAACCAGAGGTAATAGAAATAACATTTATACAGGGCAATCCTGTGGCCATAAATGATATTAATATGTCTCCTGCCAATCTTCTCAAGGAGCTTAACAGGCTGGGGGGACGTCATGGCATAGGAAGAGCGGATATTGTTGAAAACCGTTTTGTCGGTATGAAATCCCGCGGTGTATATGAAACTCCCGGCGGCACTATTTTGAGGCTTGCACATATGGCTGTTGAGTCGATTACCATGGACAGAGAAGTAATGCATCTTCGGGACTCACTTATACCCAAATATTCTGAGATAATCTATAATGGTTTCTGGTTTTCACCTGAGATGAAGCTCCTGCAGAATATGATAGACATGACACAGAAAAATATTTCCGGAGTTGTACGCGTTGAACTATATAAGGGGAACTGTCGTATACTTGGCCGTAAATCCGATAAATCTCTTTACAAAGAGGATTTTGCCACTTTTGAAGACGACAGTGTGTACAGCCAGAAAGATGCTGAAGGCTTTATACGCCTTAATGCGCTGAGATTGCGCATTCAGAATATGCTAAATGAAGATTGATGATTGTCGATTTGTGGCAGGGGGCCATGGACAAACTTGTTTGTCCGTGCCAGCCTTGCACCACTACACGGACAAACAAGTTTGTCCATGCCACCCATTTTTATAAAATCAGCAGAATACCTTCAATCAACAATCAACAATCAACAATTAATGAGTAAAGAGGTTATATATGTCTGAAAAGCCTTGGGATGGAAGATTTTCCGAGAAAACCGATAGACTTGTAGAAGTATTTACATCTTCGATTAATATAGACAAACGGCTTTATTCTTATGATATTGAAGGCAGCATCGCTCACTGCAGAATGCTTGCCAGGCAGTCTATTATTACAGAGGAAGATGCTTCATTATTGATTCAGGGCCTTGGAAAGATAAAAAGGGATATAGAGAGAGGGGAATTTCTTTTTGATGACAGCCTGGAAGATATACATATGCATATAGAATCCAGGCTTCTTGAGGATATAGGAAAGGTAGCCCAGAAACTCCATACTGCCAGGAGCAGAAACGACCAGATAGCTCTTGATGTGCGTATGTATCTGAGAGACGAGACTTTAAATATTTTAAAGAATCTTATCAGTCTCAGAGAGTTAATTGTTGATTTTGCAAAAGTCCATATAGATGCTGTTCTGCCGGGCTATACTCATTTACAGAGAGCGCAGCCTGTTCTATTGTCTCACCACATGATGGCATACTATGAAATGTTTTCAAGGGATTGCGGCAGGTTCAGGGATGCATTAAAACGCATAAATATAATGCCGCTCGGCAGTGCAGCTCTTGCAGGAACAACATATCCAATTGATAGAGAATATACGGCGGAACTTCTTGGCTTCCCCGAGGTATCTGCAAACAGTATAGATTCTGTGTCTGACAGAGATTTTATAATAGAATTTTTGTCGGCTGCAAGTCTTTGCATGGTGCACTTTAGCCGGATATCCGAAGAGCTTGTTTTATGGTCTTCATTAGAATTTGGTTTTATTGAGCTGCCTGATTCTTTTTCAACCGGAAGCAGCATTATGCCCCAGAAAAAGAATCCGGATGTGCCGGAGCTGGTACGCGGGAAAACCGGTCGTGTGTTTGGAGATTTAATAGCGCTTTTAAGTATTATGAAATCATTGCCCCTTGCTTATAACCGTGACATGCAGGAGGATAAGGGGCCTTTGTTTGATGCTGTTGATACATTAAAAGCTTGTGTGGAAATTTATATAAAAATGCTTCCTAATATTGAAATAAAAAAGGAAGCAATGCTTGAGGCCGCGTCCAGAGGATTTTTAAATGCCACTGATATGGCGGATTATCTTGTTGCCGGGGGCATGCCATTTCGCCAGGCGCATAGCTGCATCGGCAAAATTGTAAGTTATGCTATCAATGAAAATAAAGAGCTTCATGAAATGACCTTAAAGGAGTTAAAGCCATTTTCGTCTCTTTTTAAAAAAGATGTTTTTGATATTTTAACCACGAGGCAGATGATAGACAGAAGAAAATCTTCTGGTGGAACTGCCACGAAAAATGTCAAGGCCGCTATTAAGCTGGCTGAGGTGGACATTAAGAAAGAAATTTCGAATAGTGTCCTGTCATCTATATAGTGTCGC
>JAUWQK010000134.1 GCA_030611115.1 Deltaproteobacteria bacterium | reverse complement strand
CCAATTAAAGATGTTTGGTTATATCCTCTAAATAAAAACTTTAGAACTTTGCTGAAAAATGATCAGTGAAGGGGTTGGCCGAATATTTACATAAAAGACTATGAACATCCAACATCGAACGTCCAACGTCGAATTTTGAATAAGGTATTCTGCCAATTTATAAACTGGCGGAGCGAAGCGATTTCATCATTCGATGTTCAACGTTCGATGTTGGATGTTCGATGTTCAAAAAAACGATTTACTCTGCCGTTCAATATTCTCGCCGGAACGGTCAAACCTTTTAGGGTCGCTCGGGCGGAGCCCGATGTTTAATTAAAAACAATTAGAAATTGGAAATTTGGCATTCATGCTTTTGTACTGTTCCTCCCAATTTCCAATTTCAACTTTCCAATTTCAAGCCGTGAACGGCTACCCCATTATTTTGTTCTTGTGGTTTACTTTTTGTCTTTTTTGCTTTG
Organism: Deltaproteobacteria bacterium; assembly: GCA_030611115.1. The sequence goes on along the minus strand of JAUWQK010000134.1, from coordinate 4,238 downwards.
TTTTGCAACCTTCTCATTGTATAGCGGGATCAGTTTGTCTGTTACATCTATTACAGTAGGTGAATACAAAATGCCTGCTTCCCGTTTTTCAAGAATAAGGAGATATCCTTCTTTTTTTCCCATTTCCTCAATAAGTTCAAAAAGATCTTTTTTTATACGATTGACAAGCCTGTTGTTTAAAACCTTGAATTCTTCCTTATATTTTTTTTCAAGCGATTTAAAATCATTAATCTTAATCCTGAATTCACGTTCTTTTTCTTCGCGCATTTTTTTGCTCATAACCAGGACTTCGCGCTCAAGTCTCTTTTTTAATTCTTCTAATTCGGTTCCTTTTTCCTTGAGATCAGCCTCCATCTTTTCTCCCCGGCTTTTGATTTCTGTCTGTGCGGATTTGCCGGCACTTGATACCTCGAGAATTCTCTGAAAATCAACCACTCCAATCTTGGCAACATCCGCACCATATGAAGCAGTAAGTGAAAACAAAAATAAAATTGCAGCAGCAGAAGCTATTTTTACGGTTTTCATTTTGTCCCCTTATTAATAAATTTATTGTCTCACGCAAAGGCGCAAAGCCGCAAAGATTTTAAAGCTATAACCCATTGGCAACTCTTACTTTCTTTACCATTAACGTCTTTGCGCCTGCGTGAGATATTTCCTGTCTTTGTCCGTTATCCTATGATGCCAAATTCATTAGGCATAAAATGGAAATTTCTATATTATAGACTTTTAGGAGGTAAGGCTTGTCAAAAAAAATTCAGCTTACAATCAACGGAAAAGTAACCACAGTAAAACCTGATACCACTATCTTACAGGCGGCAGAAGAATCAGGGATAAACATACCAACCCTTTGCTATCAAGAACACCTCAAGCCATTGGGACGATGCCGTTTATGCATAGTTGAAATTGAAGGGCAAGATCGTATGGTTACATCGTGTGTCGCAAAGGTCAAAGAAGGAATGGTTATAGATACCAATTCGGAACGGGTCCGCCAGGCCCGTCAAAATAAAATAGAATTGATTCTGTCAAAACACTATGGAGACTGCGTAGCCCCATGCCACCTCACATGCCCGGCAAACGTGGATATCCAGGGATATCTTGCGCTGCTTGCAAACGGTCAATATCTGGAAGCATTAAAACTCGTTAAGGAACGCTGCCCAATGCCCCTGGTAATCGGAAGGATATGTCCCCATCCCTGTGAAACCGAATGCCGGCGTCAAAGAGTTGACGAACCTGTTTGTATTAACTTTGCAAAGCGTTTTCTTGGTGATTATGAACGAAATAATTATAAAAAATTAATTGTATGCCTCCCCGAACCTTCAGGTTACAGGGTTGCCGTGGTTGGAGGAGGACCGGCCGGGCTCTCCGCAGCATATTATCTCAGGCAAAAAGGCCATGAGGTGACTATATTTGAGGCCATGCCTGAGTTGGGCGGACAATTACGATATGGAATCCCTGATTACCGCCTTCCAAGACACATACTTGATCTTGAAATAGAATCAATCCTGCAGTTAGGGATTGAAGCGAAAACCAATGTGGCCCTGGAAAAAGATTTCACCTTTGACAGCCTGTTTGCAGAAGGTTACAGCGCGATTTTTTTAGGCATCGGGTGTTGGGGTTACCGCAATCTGAGAATACCCGGAGAAGACCTTCGGGGCGTGATTGAAGGCACAAGGTTTTTAACCGATGTTTCACTTGGGGGAAAGGTTGAGCTTAGTGACAAAGTCATTGTTATAGGCGGCGGCAATACCGCAATTGACGCAGCACGAACCGCTCTCCGACTGGGAGCAAAAAATGTCGCCATATACTATCGTCGATCAAGAGTAGAAATGCCGGCTCTTGCAGCAGAGGTTGATGCTGCAGAAGAGGAAGGAATCGAAATGAATATACTTGTCGCTCCTTCACGGCTTATTGGTGAAAACGGCAAGTTAAAACAGATGGAATATATAAGTATGAGGCTTTGCGAAAAAGATTCCAGCGGAAGGTGCAGGCCAGCGCCCATACCTGGTTCAGAAAAAACAGTTGATGCTGATACTGTAATAACTGCTATTGGCCAGGTACCTGAAATGTCTTGTTTGCAGAATGATGAAATTGGCCAAGAGTGCGAAACCACACGCTGGGGAACAATTGTTGCGCACCAGGGAACTCTTCAGACAAATGTAGTAGGGGTCTTTACCGGAGGAGACGTCTTTACCGGTCCCAAGACAGTGGTGTCAGCTTTTAGTGCAGGCAGACGAGCCGCTCACTCCATTGATCTGTTCCTGCGCAAAAAGCCTGTAAAATCTCCTGAAATGCCTTTTAACATAAGCAAAGGGCCCCTTGATAAAGTCGATTTACAAAACTTTGTCGGTTTTGCAAAGAAAGCAAGGGCAAAAATGCCGGAACTTCCTGCCGGCGCCCGCCGCAATAACTTTGAAGAAGTAGATTTGGGGTTTTCAGAAGAAACTGCCGTTCAAGAGGCAAAGAGATGTCTTTCATGCGGATGTATTGATGCCTTTGAATGCGAATTGAGAGAATATGCCACAGAGTATGGGGTAGATATTTCAAACATTGAAATCTGGCAGGAGAAAAAGTTTGAAATAGACGAAACCCATCCTTACATCATAGTTGATCCGAACAAATGCATCAACTGCAGGCGATGCATGCGTAATTGCTCTGAATACCAGTGTTCAGATGCAATCAGGTTAGAACCACTTGAATATGATCAAAAAGGCAAGGCAACATTTTTCGGACCTGTAATCAACGACAATTGTGTTTCATGCGGTTTATGCGTAAGCAACTGTCCCACAGGCGCCCTTATTGAAAAAACAAAGAAACAACCAGGCCCCTTTCATCTTGAAACCACTTCAACCACTTGTTCCGTATGCGGCTGCGGATGTAATTTGATATTAAACTATATCGGCAATGATTTGGTCAAAGTAACATCAGATCTGAAAAAAAAGCCGAATTACGGCCATCTTTGTATTGATGGAAAGTTCAGATATAAAAATGTAAATGGAAGAAAAAGGCTGGATAAGCCCCTGATCAAGCAAAATGGGGTCAAACAAAACGGGCAATTCATTCCTGTAGAATGGGATGAGGCGATTTCCCATGTTGTTCAGCGGCTCAAAATGCTTCAAAAAACATATGGCCCTGAATCTTTTGCAGGGATTGCAACACCGGCATGCACAAATGAAGAAGCATATCTATTTCAGAAATTTTTAAGAGCTGTGCTTAAAACTCCGAATATCGATTTTTTCAATAGCCCGTCTGAAATAGATATTCTCCCTGAATTCATTTCGCTGTTTTCGACTACAGTTGAATATAGAACTATTGAAACCGCAAAACAGATTCTTATCACCTCTGACAATCCCGTTGCTCAATATCCAATAATCGATGCGCTTGTCAGACGCGCTCAAAGAAAGAACAAAGCGACAGTCGCTTTTGTGGATGACACATTACCTGATATTTCAGATGAAATGCCGACCGCTTTTCTTTATTCAAAGGAAATCTTTAAGTGGGATGCAAATCAGCTTGAACAACTCCTTTCAATGTCCAGGCAGGGATTTTTGCATCTTTTTCCGCTGCTTTTTAAATCCAATGGACTTGGCTTGTTTAATATGGGCGTTGTACCAAACCTCTTCCCAGGACAAAAACGGGCAAATGATATTAAAGAGCGCAAAAAATTAGAAAGTGCCTGGAAAACAAATCTGCCTGAACAGCCAGGATTATCACTTGGCAAAATACTGGAAAAAACTCTTACAGAAGATATTCGTGTAATTTATTTGATGGGAGACATTCCTGAAGATATTGAACATGATCAGACGATAAAAAACTCTTTTTCTAAAGCTGAACTCTTTATAGCTCAATCACCTTATCGTTCACGATTATTGTCCGCCGCAGAAGTAATCCTGCCCCCGCTTCCACTTGAAGAGTCAGAGGGAACCATCACAAATATCGAAGGTAGAATAAGTCCGTTATCTGTTCCAGTTTCTATGCGGGGGCAAAATAAACAGGGAAGAGAAATAATTGCCCAGATTTCAACGCTAATGGGTTATCCGATATGATCACTGCCGCCCGTGAACCGTTACAAGATGCCGCAATACGCTTTTTATAACTTTTGGAAATGAAAACGATATCTCATTTAATTTTTCCGGAAAAATATATTTTTCCGATCTGACATCAGAAACATCATCTCCTTCTATCTGAATATCGCTTAACCTGCATCCATTAATGCCGTATTTCCTGGCGGTTTTAAGCAA
>JAUWQK010000080.1 GCA_030611115.1 Deltaproteobacteria bacterium | reverse complement strand
CCAAGCTTCCCGGCGAGCTGTGCTTGTGACAGGTTTGCCTTTGACCCTTATTAATTTTGAGCAAGGGTCAACCGTAGATTTGATCCCATTTCTTGACCCAACCTGTTGTTGGCGAAATGTGTGGATTTAGCCCGCTACTTGCAGGGCCTCTTGAGCCTCACGGGGCAGTTGAAGGAGAATGAAATAGGACTCTGGATAGAGATAATCTTCACCTGACTCATCAATGACCCTCAGGTATCCTTCTTTTGAAGCTTCATCGTCAGGTAAGACTTGATATATTTTACGTCTTTCCAAATCCTTACAATCCCTGTTTTCTAAGCAAAGCATAAACCGTTTTTCGCTATTTTGTGCCATAGTTTTAATCCAATAATCGTTTAATTTTCATTTTTCTTCTGCCAATACCGTGGGCCTCATACCAATGTAATTCAGCATTACGGATACTACCGCTCTGTAGGCGAACCTTGGGCAACTCCTTTCATTTTACGCCAATGACCAAGGCTATATTGCTTTCGAATCCTCATGATATCTCGAATTTTTCCACCGATGGCAATCGTTTCGATATTTTCGATTTCGCTTATTATCTCAAAATACATGCCAATTTGAAATTACTTGTTATTTTTTTACGCCCAGACCCCAATTATTGAATTATCAAATCATCAAATCACCCGTCCAAAAGACTGGGGGCATTAGTTTATAAGTCACTGGATTGTTATGTCTTAAGTCAACTTCCTGATTATATGTTTAGCAAGATATTCTTTGACTTCACGGTGCCGTGGAACAGGTTGAGATAATTTTGTAATTGGATTGTGGTACCAATCATGTTTTCCACCGTGACGGATCAGAATACAACCCATCTTCTCCAGCTTTGATATTAGATCTCGCCTTTTCACGCGACAGCCAACTCAGCAACATGCCGCACAGAAGGAATAGCGCCGCTACTAAGTTCTTGGTAAATATCTTTAAGATTCTCCAAAAGTTCTTCCATGTTTTCTCCTTGAGTCATATAGTCAGGATATTCTTCAAGATAGCCGAGCCACATTTCACCATCCTGCCAATACGTGTATTTTAGTAGCGTCATAAACTTATCCTTTGATTTATTTGTTTATAATTGAGTTCCTGATCCCTGACCCCTAACCCCTGATCCCTGCTTTCTGATCCCTGATCCCTGCTTTCTAATCCCCGCTTTTTCCATTATCCATAAGTTTCAACAGCGGCCTGAAAAGATCCATGGGAAATGGGAATATGACTGTCGAATTTTGCTCTGCCGACATCTCCCGCATTGTCTGGAGATATCTCAGTTGCAAAGCCATAGGGTTTTTTTCAATTATTTGCGCTGCCTCAGAAAGCTTTGCCGCTGCCTGATATTCGCCCTCAGCATTTATAACTTTCGCACGCCGTTCTCTCTCGGCCTCAGCCTGTTTGGCCATTGACCTCTGCATTTCCTGAGGCAGATCAATGTGTTTAAGCTCAACTGTTGCAACCTTTATTCCCCATGGATCTGTATGAGTATCGAGTATTTCCTGTAATTGCGAATTTATTTTTTCCCTTGCAGATAAAAGTTCATCCAGCTCTGCCTGGCCGCACACACTTCTTAAAGTTGTCTGTGCAAGTTGGGACATTGCATAATTGTAGTTTTCAACCTCAACTATGGCTTTTGTCGGATCAATTACCCTGAAATAGATAACCGCATTCACCTTTACAGAAACATTATCCTTTGTAATAACGTCCTGAGGATCTACATCCATGGCCACAAGGCGCATGCTAACTTTCAGCATTTTATCAATAAGCGGAATCAGTATTATCAGCCCCGGTCCTTTTGCCTTTATTACACGCCCCAGCCTGAATATCACCCCGCGTTCATACTCATTCAATATCCGTATTGCCGAGGTCAGGAAAAAGATAACAAGCATTATTATTGCAATTGCAGTAAACATTTTTATCTCCTTTTCGATTTTGTTAAATACATTTCAGGTAGATAGACTGAAGGCTGAAGCTCCCTTCCACCTTCCACCTTCAGCCTTCAGCCTATCCACCTAAACCAGCTCCACCTCTAACACAAGATTAACAACCTTTACCACCCGGACCTTTTTACCCTGCCCTATTATATCCTTTGAAGTCGCATTCCACAGTTCGCCATGAACAAATACTTTGCCTTCCGCCTTAATGTCTGTTTTCGCCACCCCGATTTCTCCGATAAGTCCTTTTGCCCCTGTCCTTGGTTTTGTGACCTGTGCTTTAAAAACAATACCGGCAACTGTAACAAAAAAAGCTGAAACTATAATCACCGTCGGCACAAATACCGTCCATGATAGTCCTAACCCGGGAGCGCTGTTTTCAAACAACATCATTGAACCAAGCAAAAGTGAGGCAATGCCTGCTATGCTGAGAAGGCCGTAACTTATAATCTTCATCTCCATTATGAACAGAATTACAGAAAGTATGATAAGAAGAAAGCCGGCATAGTTAACAGAGAGAGTCTGAAATGCAAAGAAAGCTAAAATTAACGAAATTGCGCCAACTACTCCAGGAAAAATAGCACCCGGCTGAGACAGTTCAAAATAAAGCCCGGCAAGACCTATCATCATAAGGATATACGCAATATTGGGATCGCTTATGGTTTTTAATATCTTTGTTCTTAAACTTTCTTTCAGAATTATCTTATTGGCATTGTCGAGTTTTAATATCCATTTATCTTCTATTTTGCGCCCGTTTATCTTATTTATCAAATCATCCAGGTCGTTTGCTATAATATCTATTACATTTTCTTTCAGAGCCTCGGTTTCAGTAACAGAAACACTCTCACGTATAGCCTTTTCAACCCAAACAGCATTTCTCCCGCGCTTTTCAGCAACACTTTTCGCATGAGCAACCATATCGTTAAGCACCTTTTCAGACATGGTCCCGCCAATTTCCTTACCACCCGCCCCTACCGGATGCGCAGCCCCGATATTTGTTCCAGGAGCCATAGCAGCAATATCTGCCGCCATGGTTATCATAACGCCTGCCGAGGCGGCTCTTGCCCCACTTGGGGAAACATAAACAACGACCGGCACCTTGCTCCCAAGTATAGCCATCACGATTTTTCTCATAGATTCGGCAAGACCGCCAGGCGTGTCAAGCTCAATAATAATGCAGGAAGCATTATGTTCCGATGCCTTTTGAATTCCGCCCGTTATATAATCAACCACGCCTGGATTTATAGAACTTGATATTTTGGCTATATAAACATCATTCTGATCCGGAAAACAGTTCTCAGGAGTAAATGACAGAAAAAACAAAAGTGCAACAATAGAAAATTTGCATTTTATAAAGCGCATTTCTTTATCAGCCCCCCATCTCATTCATTAACATTTTCATATCTTCCCAAACATCACGCTTTTTATCAGGATTTCTAAGAAGATATGCAGGATGATAGGTAGGTAACACCCTTATGCCACTGTATTTATGAAAACTGCCCCTGAGCCTCGAAATGGGTTCTTTTGTTTTTAAGAGTGTCTGAGCTGCAAAAGTCCCAAGCGCGCAAATAAAATCAGGCTTTAATACCGCTATCTGACGCTGTAAAAACGGTAAGCAGGCTTTTATCTCGTCAGGCAGAGGATTTCTATTCTTCGGAGGCCGGCATTTTATTATATTGCAGATATAAACCTGCTCTCTTGTTAATTTTATAGCCTGAATTATCTTGGTCAAAAGCTGGCCTGCAGCGCCGATAAAAGGCCTGCCCCTTTGGTCCTCTTCATATCCAGGCCCTTCACCAACAAATACAAGCTTTGCGCCTGGATTGCCCTCGCCAAAGACAATATTTCTACGATTATCATGAAGCCCACACCGGCGGCAGTCACCCAGGTCTGTCTGAATTGATTCCAGTGTCTCAGGTAAAAAGGCTTCTTTGCTTTCCCAACTTTTAATAATATCAAGGCTCTTTTTTGAGCAATCAAACCCCCGGCATCCTGATCCGGCTAAAAATTCAAGATGGTTTTTAACTTCATCTATTGCTGAATTAAAACCTTTAATATTCACTTTTTTCACTCGTTACTATTTGCTCGTTGCATAAGTGAGAAACTGGGAAATTTTGCTCACCTGCTGGTTGTAAACTATACCTATGATTGTTGATTGTTGATTTGTGGAATCGCTTCGCTCTATTATTTTTCATAAAATTAGTAGAATTCCTTCAATCGACAATCATAAATCATCAATCATCATGGTTACAATCCGATCAAGAAGAATATTTGCAACCTCGTCTTTTTCCATTTCAGGGAGAGACTCGGTTGTCCCGTCTTTATAAAAAAACGTAACTTTGTTGGTATCTGAGCCAAATCCGGATGAGGGCCGGCCGACAAGGTTGCCGACAATTATATCAAGATTCTTTCTAACAAGCTTGTCAACTGAGTTTTTTTCAAGGTTCTCTGTTTCTGCTGCAAATCCCACAAGTAACCGGTTCTCTTTTCTCCTGCCAAGTTCTTCCAGTATATCCTGATTTCTTTGCAGAGATAAAACCATTTCATCCTTTTTCTTCTTAATTTTCTGCTGACAAGGATCAACTGGTCTGTAATCTGAAACCGCTGCTGCTTTTATAATAATATCTGCATGTTCCATATGCTCAAACACAGCAATGGCCATATCCTCCGCAGAACCCACTCTGATTGCAGTTACATTTAACGGGTCTGAAAGGCTTGTGGGGCCTGTTACAAGGACAACGCTGCCCCCTCTTTTCTCAGCAGCTCCTGCAATCGAATAACCCATCTTGCCTGAGGATGGGTTGCTCAGGAACCTGACCGGATCAATGTATTCCTGAGTCGGGCCGGCAGTTACAAGTATGTTTTTACCTTCCAGGTCTTTTGGTGAAAGGCGGAATAATAACCTGTCGAGTATATATTCAGGTTCAGGAAGGCGACCTGGCCCGCTTGTACCGCAAGCAAGTTCTCCGGACTCCGGTTCTATGACAAAAAGTCCATCCTCCCTTAATCTATCAAGATTTCTTTGAAGCGCCCTATTCCGGTACATATTTGTATTCATGGAAGGACAAATTATCACCGGAGATGTAACTGCAAGTACCAGTGTGCTAAGAGCATCATCAGCTATTCCATTTGCTATCTTGCCAATAATATTCGCTGTTGCAGGAGCTATAACCAGGGCGTCTGCCTTCTCGGCCCAATCTATGTGTTCTACTATATGCTCGCTTCTGCTTCCAGCTTTCTCAAAAAGACTTGAGCAAACCGGCTGGCCTGATAATGCTTCAAAAGTCAGCCGACCAACAAACGCCTCAGAATTCTCAGTCATAAACACCTTGACATTTGCGCCGTGTCTTTTAAGAAGTCTTAATAATTCTACACTCTTGTATGCTGCAATACCTCCGCAAACACCAAGCAGAATGTTTTTATTTTTTATAAGTTTCATAATTAGTGCCCTTCGGGCAAGCTATTAGCTATTAGCTGATAAGCTTAACAGCCACGTATTAGCAGTTTATATTAAAACAAACTGGCTGTGTATGAGCTTCAGGTGTGATACATTAACTGTTTGAGGGCATTAGATATCGTTAAGAAAGAACCCTGCATGATGTTGTCATTGTTTATTAATGGCTCGCTGAACTGTTACTATTGTTTACATTCCTGGCAAGTTCTTTCTTTACGATATCTTATGCGTGAGTTTTTCATGGTTTGAATGTATCACACCTGAAGCGGATACATTTTCAAAAAACTATTTCAACAACCCTGACTCAACCTCATCAATACTCGGCGCAACCCATATTTCAACATGAGTAGTAGTTAATTTTTCGATAATTTTAATCAGACAGCTTCTGTTTTCCTTCTGGAACAGCATGATGGTTAGAGGAGAGGATTTAAATGATCCTAAAATCCTCCAGTTATCATTAGCCATGCTGCTTTTAAAAAATTTAATCAAGGAATCGACCCTTACCCTGCCTTTGTAAGCATTAACGCCTGTTATAAAACCCGAAGCCTCGAATATAAAAGTTAACTCCTTGTCAACTTTTAACTCGCTTGGTACAAGTACGTCTCCAAAGTCACAATATAAAGGATAGGTTCCCTTTTCCTTTTGTTCTTTTGTTGAGGATTCTGAATCTTTTTTGCTGGATTTTAAACCTGCGCACCCATTAATTAGAACAAAAAAAGCAGTCATTATTCCAATAAATGCCAACGCAGTTCTTATCCGCCTTGATTTTGTCATATTCATACCTCCTTAATTTTTTTCAATTTTTGCAGCCTGTTATAACTTAGTTGCAGATAAATCCATTTCCCGAATAACTTTTCAAGGATTTCTCTATCTTTTTTTTGCTTTTCATTAAATTTCTTCTCGACTTCAGAAAGTAAATCATTAAGCTCCCGGCTTTCAGGATCATGCTTCAACAGGTGCCTATAGATCTCAACTGCTTTTGCAAAATAACCCTGCCTGGCATATACATTCGCCATGGTCTTTGTATAAAACTCAGTTTGATTATTCATTTTTTAACTTTATGCTCACCCTTATTTTTAAGCTTAAATATCACCTCGCCTTCAGCTATAAGGCCAAGTTCTCGTCTAACCACATCCTCAATATATCCGGAGTCATGTTCCAATCGATCAATTTCACGATATAAAGAAAGATTATTTATGGTAATCCTGGCATTTTTTTCTATCAACCCGTCTCTCTCTCTTTTTAGCAGGTTAAGATCAACCAGTCCATTATCACCGAAAATAATAAACAAAAGCAAAGAAAATATAACAAGTATTGATAAAGATAATAGAATTTTTTGCTTTGTACTCACTTTGAGACCTTTGAAAAATGTTCAATTTTGTTCAAGTTCAAGAAAGGCGACCAAATTTTAAATCAGGTTTAAATGCAGGAATACAGCTTAGCTTATAGCTGATGGCTTTTAAGCTCATAAGATAAAAAAGGTATAACAGCTAACATAGCCCTGCTCTTTACCCATAAGTTAT
>JAUWQK010000238.1 GCA_030611115.1 Deltaproteobacteria bacterium | reverse complement strand
GTCGGGCCCATCACAACACCCTTGCAGCCCGCGTAGCAACAGCCCCGCTGGGAGATGATACCCGGCACGGTTCTCACATTAGCCTGTATTTCAGGATATTTTTCTTCGGTTTCTTTACGATTTACGATTATCTGTTTTGCTTTTTTCCTGGCAACCTTTGGCGGATATTTTGAAAGAATTTCCAGCTTCAGTGTTTCAGGATCTATAAATTCATCAGGATCTAAAGAAACTTTTTCTTCATCGATTCTTTTTTTGCTCAGCGCTTCCATTTTTATGCCTCCATCAGTCATCAAGCGTAATGTTTCCGTTTTCTCCTGTTCTAACCCTTACTGAATCCAACACTGGAACGACAAATATTTTGCCGTCACCCGATTTGCCGGTTTGATTCACCTTTATTATGGTCTTAACGGTTTTTTTCACCATCTTATCCGGAACCACTATAAACAGGACCCTCTTTGGAATTAAACGCTGGCTCTGGCCTAATTGAGAGATAGCCTCTTCATAACCTTTTTCCGCACCTTTCAAGAGCCTTAAATCGACAAGCCCTTTTCCCCTGCCCAGACAGTCTCTTGCCGTAATGGAAGATATTCCGGCGTTGGCAAGGGCTATTTTTGTCTTGCTGATCATATTCATGCGTATAACAGCCATTACCTCTTTCATATTTTCACCTCTGAACTTTCTCCGGAAGATGTCTCTTTTATTCCCGAGCTTATCGTGTAAACTTCATCTACAGGTGTTACAAATATCTTTCCGTCCCCGAAAGCGCCCTTTTCCCCGGTTCTGGCGGCTCTTATTACGGTTTTTATGAGAATATCCTTATCCTCTTCGTTTACAACTGTAAGCAAAAGCTCTTTTGATATTTCATCGTATGTAATATCTCCGATTTTAATTCCTCTCTGCTTGCCTCTTCCCACAACAGACATTTTTGTAACCGCAGGAAATCCGGCATCCATTAAAGCTGCAAGCACGTTGTCTGATTTTTCAGGCCTTACTATTGATCTGATCATTATCATTTGAATTTCCCTCTCTATGTAGAATTACCAAAAAGTTCGATTATCCCCCTATACCTAAATTTATGAGAAGCTTTTCAAGTTCATCAATCTCAAGAGGATTCGGGATAACAAAATTGTCGTTTTCCTCTATTTTTTTTGCAAGGGCTCTGTATTCATGCGCCTGTGGGTGATCCGGTTCAAACTCTATAACAGTTTTTCTGTTAATTTCCGCCCGCTGAACTATGTTATCCCTTGGAACAAAATATATCATGTGGGATCCAAGTCTTTCTGCAAACTTTTCTATCATCTCTTGTTCATTATCGACCTTACGACTGTTGCATATAAGCCCTGCCAACCGTATGCCTCCTGTTTCAGCAAATTTCAAAATCCCCTTACAGATGTTGTTTGCCGCATACATTGCCATCATCTCGCCTGAAACAACGATGTAGATTTCTTTTGCCTTACCCTCTCTCATCGGCATGGCAAACCCGCCACAGACCACGTCGCCTAATACATCATAAAATACAAAATCCATTTTTTTATCTTCAGAATAGGCTCCGAGTTGTTCCAAGAGGTTGATTGATGTAATTATCCCGCGTCCGGCACATCCCACACCCGGTTCCGGGCCTCCGGACTCGGTACAATAGATACCTTTGAATCCTATCTTCCTGACGTCATCGAGTTCTACGTCTTCACCTTCTTTTCTCAGGGTATCTAAAACCGTATGCTGATTAAGACCGCCAAGAAGAAGCCTGGTTGAATCTGCTTTCGGATCACAGCCAACCACCATGATCTTTTTCCCCTTTTCTGCAAGACCTGCCACAAGGTTTTGACAAGTAGTCGATTTCCCGATTCCGCCTTTTCCGTACATTGCAATCTTTCTCATTTTATGCCTCCTGTTATAAATTTAAACTTTAATTGAGCTTTTAGCAGTTAGCTTTTAGCGATTAGCACAATAATTTCAATATATTGCTAAAGGTCAACATTTCACCCAATGGGTGAAAATCTAATCGCTGGTAACCACCTGAAATAATAACAGCTAACAGCTAATCGCTAACTGCTAATTTTTCTCCTTATGTATAAATAAAGTGAGTTTAAACTTTGTGTTTGCATGACATATATATCAAGAGGCGTGCCAACTCTGTGCGGTGAACATGTCATATAGGGTTAACTATCGAATACTATTGTTAAAAAAAACGTGTTTCATGCTATGTTGCGTGGAAATAATATGGTATCGCATCCTACGGTATGGTAGGATTAAAGGGTTATTACTACAGAAATGTAGAAATAGGGATTTAGGAATTGAGGGATTGAAGAATTTAGGAATTGAAGGAATTATGGATTTAATAGGGTAGGGCAGGGCTAACATGGTTAACAAGAGTCAATAGCAGACCTTTTTTCGCAAACCGTTGTCAGGTTATCTTACATCTCTTGATATCCATACAATTTTTCCGATGATGCGAACGCTGTTCATTTCATTCCGACTCAGGTAAACAGGTTCATAATCTTTATTGTCGCTCATGAGAACCAGTTTACCAGGATGCTTTTCTATTCTTTTAACCATGATTGTA
>JAUWQK010000065.1 GCA_030611115.1 Deltaproteobacteria bacterium | reverse complement strand
GGCAACTACCCAGAATAGGCTATAAGCCGAGGCAACCCCAACCTTGGAACCCAGTTCGGTTTTGTCAAGGTTTTGGTCGTATGGGGTTTTAGTATGGACGTAGGTACATCCGCTAAAAGCTAAAATTACAGCAAGAATAATAGCGAGCTTGATTCCGGATTTCATATCAACTCCTTTTAATTAGGTACAACAATAAAAACTGGATAATTTTATCAAATCCTTTAATAGCAAAAAAATTTTCGGATATCAATACAATAACACCAATGTGAGTTTCGGCAACAAAAAAACAGTTATTATAAAAAAGCCTAAAGTTTTAACTCAGTATGGCCGATTAGTAAAACAGGAGGTAAATATTGTGGATATCACAATTGGCGGCATGCCTTATATTAAAAAAGACCCGCCGGAAAAAAAAGTTGTTTTGCGCTCAAGCACAAAGCTGTTTCGCAGAGATCAGCGAAAAAATATACAGGATCGGCGAAAGAGCGTAAGAGATGGTGTCTTTGTTTCGCTTTCATATAAAAAAGAACGGCGAGGGCAGCGATATAGAAGAAAAGCTACTAATTAGACGAGACGTTTGAGATTGGCACGCGTTTTTTACCTGCTTTCTAACGGCGCTACAATAAGTTTCTGTCCGGGATGAATAACAGCCTCGGGAGTAAGCCTGTTTAATTTACGCAAATCATCCACGGTTAGCCCATAACGACGGCTTATCTGATATAGTGTTTCTTTGGCCTTAACCTCATGATAGGTAAGATGCGTTATCTTTTTTATAATCTTTTTTTGTTCAGGTTTTTTACTTTCAGCAGTTTTCTTACCCTTTTTTTTCGACGTATAAAGTTCATTGTTGATGATATCCATTTTCAACGATAGTGACGTTTCAAACCTGTCAAACCTGTCAACAAACAGTTCAATTTTTTTCCCCTGCATATCAAGAAGTATCAGTTTCTCATCGATTTCATCTACCTTGCCAAATCTTTCTTCAAGAAGCGCCAGTCTTTTTTCAATGCTTATAATTTCCGTTTTACCTGCAATATCGTTGGTCTTTGAAAGAAAAACGATAAATAAAACAATCATGACAAAAAAACCAAGGCCCAGCGAAACAAGTGGTATCGGAGATGATTTCTTATTATCCCATATATGACGCCCGCGATCGTCCAAATAATCTTCGTCGGCCTTTTCATTTATTTTGTTAATATAATCATCAGTCATGGTTTTCTCTCCTTTGATTCACAGATTTAAAAATTAATAAGATAATGCATATTGTGTGTCAAGGGAAAAGGGATACAGCATAAAGTGGCTACGCGGGAAAGTATGGAGGAATATAAATAAAGAATCGTTATGAATATAACCGGTTGCTATCTATTTGGATTTTATAATATTGGTAATACTTAATAACCTTTTTAATATAGTACTTTGTTGCCCTGAAGGGTGGAATTCCAGAGTGCTCTCTGACTTTTCTACCACCTGCATTATAAGCTGCAAGTGCCAGCTTAACATCTCCGTCAAACTGGTTTAAAAGCTTCCTAAAATACCGGACGCCGGCATTAATGTTGTGTTCAGGGTTGAAACTGTCCTTTACACCAAGAGATCTGGCGGTTGTCGGCATTAGTTGCATAAGACCTTTCGCGCCTTTTTTAGAAATTGCTTTGGGATTATAGCTGGACTCAGCCATAATAATAGCCATAACCATGGCGGGGTCAACCTTATAGCGCTCCGCCGCCTTAAGAACTATGGGCTGAAAGAGGCACTCCGCTGAATTCAAGCTGATAATGGGCAGGATTTGATCCGGTTTGACTGCTATCAGTTTTTTTTGCAAAGAAGCAGAGATTGCAGGTTCTTTTGTTGCAACCAGAGCGGTTTTGGGTTCCTCATATATGGACGGTATAAACACGCCCATCACTATTGCAACGATGGTTAGCCACAAAGCCAGATTCATCGAAGGAGGATTTGTTGGGGAATCTTCTTTCATTATGAATCTTCATTAAAGATTAAGGTCTGTATTATAATGCAAAGTGCGCAGCATGTCAATAAAAACAGGGCATGATGAAATGAAAAGATATAACGGCCATGGTTTTTTTGCAAAAAGATAGAACTAATTTAAAACACCCTGTTTTCATATGATTTATCAATCCAACTGTACCTGTCTGGCAGTAAGAATGTTCGGCAGGGATTTAATTTTTTCTAAAACCTTTTCATCCGCAGGCGTGTCAATATTTACCATACATAAGGCTCGGTCTTTAAGTCTTCCAAGCTGGAACCTGCCGATATTCAATCCGTTTTGGCCCAGGGTTGTACCAACATTGCCTATAACCCCAGGTTTGTCTATGTTTTGAATAATAATCATTGATCCTTCAGGAATTGCATCCAAATATATTTTGCCGATACGCACAATTCTCGGATATTTTTTACCGAAAATCGTTCCCCAGAATTCATCAAAGCCTTCCTTTTGGCCATCCAGCCTTACCTTGATCAGATTGGCAAAATCATCCTTTTCCCGGCTTACAGTCTCTTTGACAGTTATTCCTTTTGCATCGGCAATGGTGGGTGCGCTCACATAATTCACCGGTGTGTCGGTATATGAGCCGAGGAGTCCCTTTAAGACCGCATGAGTTAGTGGCCTGGTATCAAAGGCTGCCACGTCTCCACTGTAAGTAATTGTTATGTCATGTATTTTGCGTACAAGTTGCCCAATTAATGAACCCATTTTTTCAGCAAGATTAATATGAGGGCGGATCTGAGCCATAATTTCCCTCGATACCGAAGGAAAGTTGACGGCATGCGTTATTGTATCATCTATTAGAAACGATGCAATCTGTCTTGCAATCATATCTGCTACTTTGTCCTGAGCCTCGCCTGTACTTGCTCCTAGATGAGGAGTAAAAATCACATTTGGATGCTTAAGAATAGAAAGAGAAGGATCCGGAGGCTCAACAGGGAAAACATCAAGAGCGGCTCCTGCAACATGACCGCTTGTCAGCCCGTCATAAAGATCATCAAGGTTAACAATCTCTCCCCGGGAAGCGTTAATAATTCGTACACCAGGTCTCATTTTTTTTATGGCGGCTTTATTTATCATGTTTGCAGTTTCTTTCAATCTTGGCACATGCAGTGTAATAAAGTCCGAACAGGCAAGGAGATCATCAACAGATAAAAGTTCAACATCAAGTGTGCCTGCTGCTTCTTTACTCACAAAGGGGTCAGATGCAACAACCTTCATTTTCAGGCCATTGGCTCTTTCAGCAACAATCCTACCGATATGACCCAGGCCGATAATTCCTAATGTTTTGCCTGTGATTTCAACACCGGACAGTTTCTTTTTCTCCCACTTACCTTCCCTGAGAGATGCCGTGCCCTGTGGAATATTCCTGGCAAGAGCGAGCATAAGAGATATCGCATGTTCCGCCGTAGTAACCGTGTTTCCTCCCGGAGCATTCATCACAACAACGCCACTTTTTGTAGCTGCTGAAATATCAATATTATCGACTCCCACGCCGGCGCGGCCGATAACCTTAAGTTTTTTTGCGCTTTTTAAAACCTGATCGGTAATTTTTGTCGTACTTCTGACTGCAATACCGTGGAAATCTTTAATTATTTCAGATAACGCAACAGGATCGCTTGAAGCTTTGTCATTATCAACTACAACTTCGATTTTTCCGGTTGCTTCCAGAATTTTCCTTGCAACAGGGGACATGTTGTCTCTGACCATTACTTTGAACATAGATGCACCACCTTATGTTTTTCAATAGAGTAGATTAAGACCTGCTTTGTAACATTCTAACAGCTTTTTGACAAGCTGAATATCTTTGATTATATTATCCAAAATGTTTTTCTCCGGTGCAGGCAAAATTACTGAGAGATACTATTTACAAAATGATAGCAATAACGTATTGAAACATTTTACCTGTTTTTTAACCAAGGTGGAGTTTTTAAATGAAGTTCAAGATAATTTTATTTCTTTTTTGTGCTTTTATAGTTTCCGGCACCACGCCAATTGCAAGCGAGAAGCTGCTGTCCTTAAGCGAAATCATGGATAAGGTTGAACAAAGATATGACGTTCCCGATTTTTCGGCGTATTTTGTTCAGGAGTCAACGATAAAGGCAATGGACATATCGGATGTTGCTTCAGGAAGGATATTTGTCAAACGTCCGGGTATGATGAGATGGGAGTATGATAAACCGGACAGGCAAACGATCATAACGGATGGTAAAAAATTATGGGTTTATAAGCCTGATGACAACCAGGTGATGATTGGTAAGGCTCCTTTTTTTTTCGGAGACGGTAAGGGTGCAGGCTTTTTGTCCGACATAAAGCTGATTCGTGAACAATTTAAGGTTTCTTTTGAAAAAGAAAAAAGTGATCATGATTACGTAATAAAGCTTTTGCCAAAAGAGCCAACTGTCGGTATAGCTATAATCTATTTAGCAATTTCAAAAATAACATTTAAAATAAAAAAAATTATTACACTAAACGAGTATGATGATGAAACCGTAATTGAGCTGATTAATTCAAAGTTAAATCTCAATCTGGATAAGTCTCTGTTTAGTTTTATTGTACCAGAGGGGACGGATGTTATAATGATGGATGAATAGAGCAATTAACCCTTCAACGCAACTTACAAGCTTTATTTAGCAACAACTTCTTTTTGTATTATGCGATATTGTTGCGGGTTACGGGTTGAGAGATGCGGGTTATAAAAAGGATTATTTCCGATTAACAACTTGCAACACGCAACCAGGCTTCGCCTCCGGCTACGCCCCGGCAAGCTCGTAACCCGAAACACTTACGTGATAGGCAAACGAGTAAAAAAAAACGTATTTTGGTTAGCGATAAAGATCGTTGTAGGGTTAATTAGATATGAAAAAAATGAAAAAAAAAATAAGACAGTTACTTAAAGAAAAAAAAGCGATTATGCTTGCGCACAACTACCAGCCGCCGGAAATTCAGGATCTGGCGGATCTTTGTGGTGATTCTCTGGAACTTAGCATAAAAGCGGCCCAAACTGACGCAAAGGTTATTCTGTTTTGCGGCGTACATTTTATGGCTGAAACAGCCTCGATCTTGTCACCGGACAAGACAGTACTTCTTCCCGTAAAAGACGCAGGATGCCCCATGGCCGATATGGTAACACCCGGGCAACTTAAAGCAAAGCTGGACAAATTACCTCCCATGCCGGTGGTGACTTATGTAAATTCAAGCGCATCGGTCAAGGCGCTTTCGACTATTTGCTGTACATCGGCGAACGCAATTGACGTTGTAGAAAGTCTGAGGGAAGATGAACTCCTGATGCTTCCTGATCGAAACCTTGCGATGTATACTTCCTTAAACACAAAAAAGAAAATACATCTTTGGGAGGGATACTGCCCTGTTCATGACATGCTGACTGCCAAAGCCGGAATAAAGGTAAAAGAAAAGTATCCGGAAGCCGTTTTTATGGCACATCCGGAATGCAGGCCGGAAGTCCTTGAACTGGCGGATGTTGTAACAAGTACTTCGGGAATGATACGTTACGCCGGTGAATCTGAAAAAAAATCATTTATTGTCGGAACCGAGGTCGGTCTGATTTATGCCTTGAAAACGGCAAACCCTGGCAAGAAGTTTTATCCCGCCTCAGCCGGTATGGAATGCAAAGATATGAAGAGGATTGCAATTGAGGATGTTGCAAGAAGTCTCGAATTTATGGAGGGAGAAGTAAAGGTGCCTGAAAAGATCAGGCAACCGGCGTTAACGGCAGTGCAGCGAATGATTGATCTGTACTAATAAAACAACAACAAAGGCTATGAGGCTGGTAAGATAGAAAGCTAAGAAGCCTCTCATGCTTCATTATATGTTATTTACGATCTCTTCCGGAATATCCGCATTGGTATAAACTTTCTGCACATCTTCACAGTCATCTAAAGCTTCCATCAGTTTGACCATCTGCAGGGCTTGTTTTCCCTCAAGGTCTGTGGTTGACTGAGGAAGCATTGTAATTTCTGCATCGATATATGGAATAGTGGCCTTATCTATAGCATCTTTTACTGATTCAAAATCGTCCGGTTCGGTGATGATTTCAAAAGCGCCGTTATCCTCGCGCACATCTTCCGCACCAGCTTCAACAGCTATTTCCATCAGTGTGTCTTCATCAACGGCACTTTTTTCTACTGCAACATATCCTTTCTTGTCAAACATCCAGGCAACACATCCGTTTTCACCAAGATTTCCGCCATGTTTATTGAAAATATGGCGAATGTCAGCAACAGCCCTGTTTTTATTATCTGTAAGAGATTCTACAAAAACGGCAGCACCTCCAGGTCCGTAGCCTTCATACGTGCTCTCTTCATAATTAACGCCTTCGAGCTCGCCGGTTCCTTTTTTTATAGCCCTTTCCATATTATCCTTGGGCATGTTTTCACTTTTTGCTGTCAAGATCACCGACCTTAGTCTTGGATTTGAATCAGGATCTCCACCACCCATGCGTGCGGCAACCGTAATTTCCTTTATAAGTTTTGAGAAAATTTTGCCCCTTTTGGCGTCAGTTGCCCCTTTTTTATGTTTAATGCTTGACCATTTACTGTGACCTGACATATTTTCCTCCTGATTATAGTAAGCGTTCACGGAACGCTGAAATTAGAAATTGGAAATTTGGCCTTCATGCTTTGTAACTGGTCACAGTTCACGGCTGTGCTTGGGTCTTGTCCTGCGTAGCCAGAGGCGAAGCATGGGTTATCTCTCCCGAATTTCTACTTTCCAATTTCAAGTTTCACGCCGTGAGCCCTTTGAGATAATATAAATCTCTTTACTTGCTTTGCGACTGCTTTTTGGTTTGAAGATATTGCATGTGGCAAAATAGCTTTTTACATAATCTGAAAATTGCTTAAAATCTTCTCCCTGAAAGATTTTGCAGGCAAAAGAACCACCAGGAAGCAGTACATTTTGAGCAATTTCAAGAGCTGCCTGGCAAAGATTAAACGATCTTGCTGAATCAACGTTTTTAATGCCGGTGGTCGATGGCGCCATATCACTGATAACCACATTAAATTCATTTCCTATGGATTGGGAAAATGAACCAAAAGAGAAGATATCACCTGTATAGGTTGTTACATTGCGCGGAACATTTATTGTTACAGGCTTAAGATCTATGCCGACAATATGCCCTTTATTTCCTGAAAGTTTTGCCGCATAAAGCAGCCAGGAACCGGGAGAGCAGCCCAGATCAAGAATTCTGTCGCCTTTTTTGATCAGGTTGTACTTTTGCTGCATTTCCTGGAGCTTGTAAACAGATCTGGCAGGAAATCGTTCTTTTTTTGCTTTACGTGAATAGTGATCGTTCCACTTGCCCTGTTTTTTTGCTGATCGATTCATATACTTAAGTGTTTTTCATGTCAAGCGGCAAGAGTCTGAACGCTTCGCATGAGGCTAATCCTTTAAAAAAGCCTTAAGTCCCGCAGCGGGACGCTCCTCAAAGCCCGCTTGCCGGGGCGTAGCCAAAGGAGAAGCCTGGAAGGGCTGCTCCTCAAGTCACGAAGTGACGCTCTTCTGCGTCTTTGGCCGCTCAGCAATTGCAGTAACTGATTTCGTCAATTGAAATTTTTTGCCACAAAAAGCACGAGGTTCACAAGTAAGGTACTAAAAGAGTGTCTCTATTGCATCTGACACTGTCTTTATTCCGGTAATATCGATGTCTTTTATGCTCGACATGCGTTTTACGTTGCTTTCCGGGATAAAACATCTTGTAAAGCCCATTTTTTTCGC